>JANPAR010000178.1:0-21336 GCA_031430015.1 Burkholderiales bacterium | reverse complement strand
GCGCGCCAGCACATCGGAGATACCGCCGGCAGCAAAGCCGACAATCAGGCGTACGGGCTTGTTGGGATAGTCAGTCTGCGCTTGTGCTGTGGGCAGCGCGGTGCTCAACAGCGCACCGATCAGCAGATTTCGCAGCGGGGTGGTGAAACGGTACATCATGACGGGGATCCTCTTCGATGCGATTGAAAACGGATGAATCTTTCCTGCGTGCAAGCATACGCCATCCTCCGCTGGCCAGGAAATGGGGGCTTGACGCGACCTGTTCTGTTCTACACTTCACGACTCGCTTGCGGCACTTTTTCACGGAGACTCTCATGATCCATCGCTCGCTCCTGGCTGCCGGCAATGCCCTGGTGGGGGTGGTCGCGCTCTGGTTGTCGTGCGCCGCTCACGCACAGGGCTCGACGAGCCCGGCCGCGTATCCGGTGCGCCCTGTCAAGTTCATCGTCCCCATCACGCCCGGCGGCAGCAATGATGTGGTCGCGCGACTGATCGCGCAGAAGCTCACCGATGCCTGGGGTCAGCCAGTGGTGGTGGAGAACCGCCCCGGTGCCGGCATGAACCTCGGCGCCGACGCGGTCGCCAAGAGCGCGCCTGACGGCTACACCTGGCTGCTCGGCGCCAACAACATTTTTGTCACCAATCCGCATGTCGGCAAGACACCGTTTGACGGCTTCAAGGATTTTGCGCCTGTCACCACGGTGGCGACTGTGCCGTTTGTGCTGGTGGTTCATCCGTCCGTGCCGGCCAACAATGTCGCGGAGTTGGTCGAGTACGCGAAGAAAAACCCTGGCACGCTCAATTACGCATCGAGTGGCAACGGCTCGCCGCAACACCTCGCTGCCGAAATGTTGAGTCATGTTGCGGGTCTGAAGATGCAGCATGTGCCGTACAAAGGCGCAATCCCCGCCATCACCGATTTGCTCGGCGGACGCATCCAGGTTTTCATCGGCGCCGTCAACTCGCTGCTGCCGCACATCAAGGACGGCAAGCTGCGTCAACTTGCCGGCGCAGGCAGCAAGCGCTTCGCGGCGTTTCCTGATTTGCCGGCCATCGCAGAGACGGTGCCAGGCGTTGCGGTCGACATATGGCTAGGCGTGTTCATGCCGGCAGGTGTACCGCGCGAGATCATCAGCAAGGTGAACGCCGACATCTCCAGGGTGTTGAATGCAGCCGATGTCAAAGCCACGCTCGCTTTACAGGGTATTGAGCCTTCACTAAGTACGCCCGAGGCCCTATCCGCCACGATCCGCGACGATCATGCGCGCTGGGGCCGCGTCATTCGCGACGCCAACATCAAGGCTGATTGATCCAGCATCACTTAAACCGTATTGCGCATCTGCGTGCACGGTGCATATGCGCGCCTGACCACGTTTTGTCTCGAAAGCACCCAGTCCGTGAATCCACTTCCCAACACCGAAACCCCCGCCCCACTGTCTACGACCGCCGCCAGCGTCTACGGCAGCGACTCCATCGCCGCTTGCCTGCGCGCGCTCAACGTGCCCTACCTCGCACTCAACCCCGGTGCGAGTTATCGCGGCCTGCACGACAGCCTGGTCAATCACCTTGGCAACGCCGCGCCGCAAATGCTGCTGTGTCTGCACGAGGAAAACGCCATCGCCATCGCGCACGGCTACGCCAAGACCGGCGGGCGCATGATGGGTGCGGTGGTGCATTCCAACGTCGGCCTGATGCACGCGACGATGGCAGTGTTCAATGCCTGGTGCGACCGCGTGCCGGTGCTGATGCTCGGCGCCACCGGCCCGTGGGATGCGGCGCGGCGCAGGCCGTGGATCGACTGGATTCACACCGCCGCCGACCAGGGTGCGCTGGTGCGCGACTACACCAAGTGGGACAACCAACCAGGCTCGATTCCGGCCGCTATCGAAGCGTTGCTGCGCGCCAGCCAGATCGCGCAAACCGTGCCGCGTGGCCCGGTGTATGTGAACCTTGATGCCGCGCTGCAGGAACAAAAGACCGAAGGTTTGGCGGCGATTCCCGACGTGGCGCGTTATGCCGCGCCGGTCGCGCCGCCACCGGCCGCCGCCGAGATCGCGCGTGCGGCGGCGCTGCTCGACGGCGCAAAACAGCCGGTGATCCTGTTCGGCCGCATGTCGCGCGATGGCGCAGACTGGCAACGCCGGGTCGCGCTCGCCGAAAAGTTGCAGGCGCGCGTGGTCACCGACCTCAAGACCGGCGCCACCTTCCCCACAGCGCACCCACAGTTCGTCGGGCCACCCGGCAACTTCATGGCACCGGCCGCGTGCGCCGCGCTGCGCGACGCCGACGTGGTGCTGCTGCTCGACTGGGTCGATCCGGGCGGCGCGTTCAAGCAGGCCGCCATGAACAATGCCGGGGGCAACACAATCGGCACCAAGGTGATTCACGTATCGCTCGATTCGCACAGCCATCGCGGCTGGAGCATGGACAGCGGCAGCCTGCCGCCCGCCGATGTGTTCATGCTGTGCGAGCCCGATGCCGCAGTGGCGTCGCTGCTCGACGCAGTCAGAGCGCAGCCCGCCAAGGCATGGCCGGCCCGCACCCCGCTGGCGCCTGCACCCGACGACGACATCGTCAGCATCCGTGCCCTCGCCGACACGCTGGCCGACGTCGGCAAGGAACAGGATATCTGCCTTGCGCGCCTGCCGCTGGGATGGAACGGCGCTTACCGCGACTTCACCCACCCGCTCGACTACCTCGGCGCCGATGGCGGCGGCGGCGTTGGTGCCGGGCCGGGCAATGCGATCGGCACAGCGCTCGCCTTGCGCGATATGGAGGTGGACCGCCCCACAGTGGCGATCATTGGTGATGGTGATTTTTTGATGGGCAACACCGCAGTGTGGACGGCGGTGCACTACGGCATCCCGCTGCTGATGATCGTGTGCAACAACCATTCATTCTTTAACGATGAGCTGCATCAGGAGCGTGTCGCGAAAGAGCGCGGCCGCCCGGTCGAGAACAAGTGGATCGGCCAGCGCATGAGCGAGCCCGACATCGACATCGCGCAGATGGCGCGCTCGATGGGGGCTGAAGGCCTGGGCCCGGTGCGCTGCAAGCAAGACCTTGCGTCTGCCATCGCCGACGGCTTGGCAATGGTGCGCGTCGGCATGGTGTGCGTGATCGACGCCAATGTCGCCCCTGGCTACGACGCCAACATGAGCGGCAGCACTGCGGCGAGCCAGAAGCGCTAAAGCCCGGTGTCCATCGAAATCCACGCAAACGCGTGCTCAAAGCCGGGCCCGGCGAGCTGGTCGTCGAAATGGCCTTGATCGATGCGGCCGCGCGCTGCGCAACCATCACCGCGCTCGAAGCGAGCCGGCTCGGCGTGGTCGACGGAAAGCGCTTTTTGTTCATGATGCAGCAGACACCATTCTTTGCACTGCAGGTGCTGCGCGTGCTGGTCAACCGCCTACGCTCGATGGACGACAAGTTGTAGCGCAGCCGCCGCTTCGCAAGGCGGGCCGCGCTGCAGAATCCGGCCCAGGCGCCCTCCGGCAACGGCACGTCGCCAGTGCCTCTCGCGCATCATCAAAACCGGCAATTTGAAGCACGGCGGCCATGCGCGAATGCGGCCGCACCCGCCGCCACCAGATGCACGGCAATCGACACCGCCAGCGCCGCCGAATAGGCGTTGGCGTCCCATCCGCCTGCCGCATTGCGCGGCCACAGGTCGAGAATCACGCCGATGACGGCTTGCAATGCAAAGGCGCCACAGAGCGTCAGGGTATTGATAGCCGTGGCGATGCGTGCGGTCTGCTCGACCGGAAACATCTGTCCCACCGCGATGTAGGCGGTGGGGCCTCCGGAGGCGCAGAAGGCGAACAGGGCCCACAGGCCGATCACCGCCAACCCGTGGGTCGGCTGCAACATCAGGCCCACCTGCGCGGCCACCAGGCCGGCGGTGCACAGGGTTGGCACCAGGATGGCCGGCAGGCCGCGGGCCTGGGCGCGGCTGCCGGCCCAGCCCACCAACCATCCGCCCATCATGAGTGCAATGGTGTAGAGGAGCAGCGTATGCGCGCGCGTCACGCCGTCGTAACCCGCCACGTCGCGCAGCCATGGCCCGGCCCACAAGCCCAGGTAGGCGAAATTCATGACCGAGATCATCGCTGACGCCGGACCATAGCGCCAGAACCGGCGCGAGCCGAGGATGTCAGCGGTGACTGCCGCTTCGGCGGCTAGCGTGCGGCGCGGTCCGGTGGGCGGCTTGTCGCGTACCGAGAAGAAAATCCAGGCCGCAGTCACCAGTGAGGCGGCGCACAGCAACCAGAACACGCCGCGCCAGCCGAACGCAGGCAACGCAGCCTCGACCGGTACGGTGGTGAGCACGCTGCCCAGGGAGCCCACCACCATCGCAATTCCGGTCATGTTGGCTACCTGTGCTGGCGCGAACCATTGCGTATTGGCCTTGATGACGGCCATCAGGGCGGCCGAAATGCCGATGCCGAGGATCACCCGTGCGACGGCCAACCCGGCCAGCCCCTGCGCCAGAGCAAACACGGCAAACCCGGCAGCGGTAATCAGGCAGGCGCCCGCCTGTATGCGGCGCGGACCCACCAGGTCGAGCGCCACGCCCACCGGCAATTGCGCTACGCCGTAGGCCGCCAGCATGCAGGCGGCCAGCATGCCCAGTTCGCTCGCGGAGAGGGCGAATTCAGTTGCCAGCACCGGCCCGATGATGGACATCACCGTGCGCGAGGCCTGGTTGATCAGGTTGAACGCGGCCAGTGGCAAGGTCACCGCGAGAAAAAGGCGGTAAGGAGAATTCACGAAGTTGCCGCTTTGGGAGGACTTGCGATACTAGTGGATGTGATGGCGCCGATGGTGAGATGGCTGCAGGGATTGGGACGCGAAGGTAGGCGATTTTTCAGGGTTGCCCGGCCTGACAATGGCTTCAGGAGCCGCTCCTGGCGGATCATGCCGCAACAATGGCTCTGGGAGCGGTTCTCAGGCCTGCACCGGTCTGGCCATCGGCCGCGTCGCCAAATAAATCCCCGGCAGGATCAAGGCCGCGCCAAGCCAGTGAAAACCGCGGATCGGCTCGCCCAGCACCAGATAGCCAGTCACCGCCGCGTAGACCGGCCCGAGGTACAGCACCACACCAACCCGCGCCGCGCCCAGTTCGCGCTGCATGAATGAATAGGCAAGATAGGCGCCGAACCCAGGAAACACCGCCGCAGCGACGATGTAGCCCAGCGTCGTCCACGACACCTGGGTCGGCATGAACCAGAGCGCTTCGATCAGGGTGAACGGGATCAGCACCGGGACGCCGCCGAGCACGATCAGCGTGAGCCGCGCCATCGGCCCAAACGCCGACGGCCAGGCCTTGAGCAGCAACGAATACACGGTCCACGCCAGCACTGCAGCGAGAATCCAGGCGTCGCCAATCGTGAACGTCACATCGGCCACGCTGCCCCACTGCCCCTTGAAGATCACGTGCAGCACGCCGGCGAACGCCAGCGCCACGCCAAACCCCTGCAGCGGCCCCATGCGCTCTTTCAACACAAAGGTCGAGACCAGTGCAATCATGACCGGGGAGGTCGCATACAACAACCCGATGTTCGAGGCCGGCGTGGTGCGCGCACCGATATAAACCCAGGCACCGCAGATCCACATGCCGAGCGCACCGAGCAGCAAAAATTGCTTCCATTCACGCCCGATGGCAGCGCGCTTGTCGCTGATCTCGCGCCATGAAAAGGCCAGCAGCAGCAAGCCGGCGATAGACCAGCGCCCCAGCGCGAGCAGATGCGGCGCCACGGTGTCCGCGGCACTGCGCGCCACCAGATAATTGACGCTCCACAGTGACGGCGCGATAAAGATCAGGGCGAAGGCCCATTGCTTGCGATGTTCGGGCGACACGACAATCCGGAGGGCTGAGGGTAGGGCGCACCCAAAAAGAGAACGGGGCGCCATGCGCCCCGTGTGAACCTGCTACGCCAAGGCCTCGCAGTTTAGTCGACGGCAGCAATGGCCTCTGCAATGGTGGCGAAGATGCGGTCGATCTGCTCCTTCTCGACAATCAGCGGTGGCGAAATCGCGATGGTGTCGCCAGTCGCACGCACCAGTACGCCTTTCGCAAAGCAGCGCGTAAACACCTCGTAACCGCGCTTGCCCGGGCCGCCCGTGCCGTCCTTGCCGGTCGGGCGCGGTTCCATTTCGATCCCCGCGACCAGGCCGATGTTGCGGATATCGATCACGTGCTTCGAGCCTTTCAACGCGTGTGCGGCGTTCTCCATGTAGCTCTCGAGAGAGGCTGCACGGTCGAACAGCTGGTCGCGTTCATACAGCGCCAAAGTTGCATTGGCGGCCGCGCAGGCCAGCGGGTGGCCCGAGTAGGTATAGCCGTGCATGAACTCGATGGTGCCTTCGGCGGTGGCGCCGACCACGGTGTCGTGAATGTCCTGGCGCACCGCCACGGCGCCCATCGGCACAGTGGCGTTATTGATCGCCTTGGCCATGGTCATGAGGTCGGGCTTGACCTTGAACTTGTCGTAGGAAAACGCCGTGCCCATGCGACCGAAACCGGTGATGACTTCATCGAATATCAAGAGGATGCCGTGCTTGTCGCACAGTGCGCGCAATTTCTCGAGGTAGCCCTTGGGCGGCACCAGCACGCCCGCCGACCCGCCCATCGGCTCGACGATCACCGCCGCAATGTTGGAGGCATCGTGCAGCGCAATCAGGCGCTCCAGTTCATCGGCAAACTCGGCGCCGTGCGCCGGCTGGCCCTTGGAGAAGGCATTGCGCGCCAGATCGTGGGTATGGCGCAGGTGGTCCACCCCCGGTGCCATGCTGGCCGAGTAGTGCTTGCGATTGCCAGGAATGCCGCCGACCGACATGCCGCCAAAATTGACGCCGTGGTAGCCGCGCTCGCGGCCGATGATGCGGGTGCGTGTCGCTTCGCCGCGCGCGCGGTGGTAGGCCAGCGCAATTTTCATCGCGGTGTCGGCCGACTCCGAACCCGAGTTGGTAAAGAAGATGCGGTTCAGGCCGGGCGGCGTAATCGCTGCCAGCCGGCTGGCGGTTTCGAACGCCACTGGATGGCCCATGTTGAAGGTGGGCGCGAAATCCATGCGCGCCACCTGATCCTGCACGGCTTTGACGATCTCGGTGCGGCAATGGCCTGCGGCCACGCACCACAAGCCGGCGACACCGTCGAGGATCTCGCGGCCGTCGGGGGTCTTGTAGTACATGCCCTTCGCCTCGGCCAGCAGGCGCGGCGCCTTCTTGAATTGCTGGTTCGGGGTGAACGGCATCCAGAATGCGGCGAGGTCTTGCGCTACGTCAGTCATGTCCATGGCGGTCTCCTTCGTTGGGAATGGTTTGAAAACATTGCGTAACAAAAATGCGCGAAATGCTGCGGGTACTCTGGCGGTACGGCGGTACGGTGCTCAGCTCTTGACGGCACGCATCGCTTCTGAAATCGTGCACTCGCCGCGCTTTTGCAGCTCCTGCACCACGTTGTTGCGGTCGCGCGCGCTGCGGTTCTGGCTCACTTTCCATTTACCGATCATGCGCTCGACGGTGATTTCGAGGCCGACAATCTCGGCCAAGCGGGCATCAATATACTCCGGCGCCGAATCGCCCATCTTCCAGGGGGTGTTGTCCGGGGTGCGGCCCTCGTGGTTGCGGGTCAGCCGCGCGACCACCTTGCGCACGAATTTTTCGTCATCCCTCATCCGGATTCGGCCGTGCACATGCACCAGGCGGTAGTTCCAGGTCGGCACCGAGCGATGGTCCTCGTGCTTGGAGGGGTACCAGTTGGGCGAAATGTAAGCGTCGCCACCGCGAAAAATCACCAGCACCTCCGCCTCGTTCGGGATTTCTTTCCAGAGCGGATTGGCGCGCGCCACGTGGGCGATCAGCGTGCCATGCGGCCCGACATCCGCATCGAACTCGAACGGCAGCGGATTGGCGTCCAGCCCCTGCGGGCCGTTGGTCACCAGAGAGGCCAACGGAAACTCCTGCATCAGGCGATGCAGTTCGGCGACGTCCGGTTGTGCAAAGTGGGTAGGCAGGTACATGGGCGGCTGTGAGGTGCGAAGCGCGTGCAGCGCCGGGACAGAAGACACCATGATAAGCAGGTGCTCCGCAGCGGAGCAGATTTTTGCCGCATAATTGTGCGGTAATTCCGCAATAATTTTGAAATCATGAAAAAACTCCGCAACGTTAGCCTGGATGACCACGACCGCAAGCTGCTCGCGCGGCTGCAACGCGACACCACTTCCACGGCCGAAGTACTCGGTTCGGCGATCGGCTTGTCGGCATCATCGGTACAACGCCGCATCAAGCGTCTGCGGACCACCGGTGTCATCGAGCGCGAAGTGGCGATTCTGAACGCCGATGCCCTCGGCAAGCGCATGACCTTCATCGTCGGCGTGAAAGTGGATTACGGCAAGAAGGCGGAGGTCAACGCTTTACTCAAGCGCTTGCTGGCCGATGGCCGCACCCAGCAGATGTATTACGTCACCGGTGAGGTGGACTACATTCTGACGGTGATCGTGCACGACATGCAGGACTATGACGACTACTCGAAGACGCTGTTGCTCGCCTCCGTTGCGGTGCTGCGCTTCCAGTCGAACGTGGTAATCGAGGGCTTGCGGGTCGGGCTGGAGATGGCGCTGTAACGCGCTACGACAAGCAACGCGATAGCAGCGACGCGCACTAGCGCGCCGCGCGAGCCAGCAAAGTGCGTCAGGACTTCGCTTTGACGCGATGACCGCAAACGGCAGCTAAGCTCTGCCAGCACCCACAGGAGTCAGCGGGGCACCCGGCCACTTGGCAAGACGAGCCAGCAACTGCACCACGCCCGCAGTCAACCCCATGCCGACACCGATCTGCATCGCCAACTGATAGTTGCCGAACAGATCAAACAAATAGCCACCGCCGAAGGCACCGAGCGAGCTGCCGATCTGGTGGCTGGAGAACGCCAACCCCTGCACCATCGCCTGCCAGTGCAGGCCGAACATCTCGACCACCGCACCCGAGATCAACGGTGCTACGCCGAGCCAGAGAAAGCCCATCAGCGCGGCGAACACCAGGGTATTGTCCGGCGTGGGCGTGGTGCCGAAGTACCATGCCAACACCAGCGAGCGCACAATGTACAAGCAGCCGAGCAATACTGGCTTGGACCAGCGCCCGCCGGCCCAGCCAAAGAACAAACTGCCCAGGACATTGAAGGCACCGATGGTGCCAAGCGCCTTGGCCGCCAGCATCGGCTCCTGCCCGCACAGCGCAAGATACGAGGGCAAGTGGGTCGTCAGAAACGTGAGCTGCAGGCCGCACACAAAATAGGCGCAGGCCATGATCATGAAGGGTCGATGGCGCAAGGCCAGGTCCAGTACCGCACGGGCAGAATCGCCACCTTGGCCCGATGCAGGGCGTGGCACCGTCACCACTTTGTCGACCCGGCCGGCCATCCACGCGAACGGCAGCATCAGCAGCGCAATGATGGCGAAACCAAGCACCCCGGCGCGCCAGCCCCACTCCACCGCGAGCGTCTGGCCGAGCGGCGCGGTGAACAAGGCCCCCAACGAGCCGAGCGCAGACACCATGCCAAGCACTGTGCTGCGTACTGCCGGCGGTACCGGGCGTGACGCCACCGCCATCGCCATGCCCGAGCCGCAACAGGCGAGCGCGGCGCCGATAAAGATGCCGGCGCCTATCACCACACCGAACAGACTGTGCGTGGTCGCCAGGGTCACCAGACCGAGGGCATAAAACGTGGCGCCGGTCATCAGCACGGAGCGAAAACCAAAGCGGGCCGCCAGCGCGCCGGCCACCGGCTGCAAGATGCCCCAGGCAATGTTTTGAATCGCGATCGCCATCGTGAAATCGGCAACCAGAATCGACAGGTCTTTAATCGCCGGTTGCACAAACAAGCCAAGACTCTGGCGCAGACCCATCGCGATACTGAGCATGAGGGCGGCACCGAGCAGAATCGGTGCGGCAGCGCGGATGGCGGCGCGGTCTTCGTTCATGTGGCTTCCAGCAGTTCGCGCACGGCGGTTTCGATGAAGGCCGCATCGGCGGCGCACTGCGACGGATTGCCGGCGCGATGGCCCCAGATCGAGGGAATCGGTTTGAGTGTGGCGTGTTTGAGATGCGGCAGTTCGCGCCGGTTGTCTTCCACGCAGAAATACAAATCGTGGTCGCCCGGCATCAGCAATACTTTGGCGCGGATCGACGCGAGGGCGCGTGGCAGGTCGCCGCTGAAACTGGCGTCATCACTGATGTCACCATGCTGCCAAGTCCACAACTGCGCAAGCAGATCAGCCGGATCGCGCCGCGCAAAATTGGCCTCCCAAAACCGCACCAGAAAATCTTCCAGCGACGTGAAGCCGATGGTGCGCCACACCTCCTCGCGATAAAACGCCTGCGACAAGGCCCAGCCGGCATAGACCCGCCCCATCGCCCGCTGACCGCGCACCGGGCGCGCGGTGAACGCGCCATCAATGTAAGCCGCATCCGCCGTCAGCGCCGCACGCACACTCTCCAAGAACACTGCGTTGTGCGGCGCGCAGCGCGCCGACCCGCACACCACCGCAATCCGCTCGACCATTTCCGGAAACGCCACCGCCCAGTGATACGCCTGCATCGCGCCCATCGACCAGCCGTAGACCAGCTTGACCTTGCTGATGCCAAACACCTCATGCAGCAAGCGCTGCTGCACCCGCACTGCGTCGTAGTAAGTAACATTGGGATAACGGTCGCCCGTGAGCGGCCACGGCGTGTTGGACGGCGACGATGACAAACCGTTGCCGAACAAGTTGGGGATGATGATGAAGTACTTTGTTGGATCAAGCGCACCGCCCGCGCGCACCAGCCACTCGGTGTCGGTGTGCTGCGCGCTGTACGAAGTCGGGTAAACGATGACGTTCGATTTGTCCGCGTTGAGCGTGCCGTAGGTTTTGTAGGTGATCTGCATCGCCGGAAACGTACGGCCCGATTGCAGCGCGACGTTGCCGGCTTTGAAAATGGCGTGGTCAGTCGCCGGAGAAGGAGCGGACATGTGACGGATTCAGAACAGGCGTGGGGATGGTGACATAGGCGGTGAAGACAGCGCGGCACCGAGTATAGCCCCGGCATGACATGCCCTGAAGAATGACTCCTGGAGCGAATTCCAGCCGCATAACGCCTGAAAGTGGCTGCTGGAGCGGCTCCGGAGCCGCCTGCTTACTGCCGCGCCATCTCCGCACGCCCAACGGCATCGCCATCAAGCTGCTGGTTGTCTTCGAGTGTGACGGTCACTTTGCGCAGCAAGCCAGTAAATGCAAACGGCGCGGCGTAGTCACCGACCGGGCTGCCGCGGTCGCGGCCGATGTCGAGACCGGACCAGGAGATCAGCGTGGCAAAGCCCATCGTGGTGTGGAGCACGCCACCCGGACAGTCGAGCGCCTTGCCATTGATGGATGCGTTCACATCGCTTAGAACGACGCCATCGATGGTCAGGCTGATTTCGGCTGCGCCGGGGATTGGCCCCATCTTGATGGCCGCCGCCGGGGGCAGCACGCTGCTGGCAGGGCGCGGCGGACCACGCCGTACCACCGCACCGAGCTTGTGATTGCCCGGCGTAAGCGGTACTGCAGAGGTCAACACCGCGTGATTGCCGCCGACGTTGAGGTCATGTACGAGGCGGCCATCCTTGACGTAGAGCGTGTAGCCGCTGGTCATGTCGCCGTGGGCAATCAGCACGCCGCTGCTGCCCACGGCGCCCTCAGCGCCAGCGCCGGAAGCGGAGTTGGCATCCGCCTCAAGCCGCACATCAGCCTCGATGCAGTAACTGCGGCTGCGCACGTCCGGGGCCACGTCGGTCGGCAAGTGGCCCATGCCGCGATGAAACACGAAGCGCTTGCGCGGGCCGCCGTAGCGCGCGGCGTTTTCGGTGAAGCGCGGGCCGAAGCGGTCGTCCAGGGGCAGCACCTGATTTTGTGCCGCCTCCTGCCACCACAGGTCGATCAGCTTTTGCAGGCGCGCCGGCTCCTGCGCAGCGAGATTGCGGTTCTCTGAGAAATCTTTTTCGAGGTGATACAGCTCCCACACATCGTTATCGAACGGCGTACCGGGCGCGTGATACGCCACCGCCTTCCAGCCCTCGAACCAGATGCCGCGATGGCCGAACATTTCGAAATATTGCGGTCTCTGGCGCGGTGGCGCGCCCGCTTCCTTGAAGCTCGCCGCGAAGCTTTCGCCGGTGAAGGGCATCTGTGTGACACCGTTGATGGCTGGAGAGGCGCTCACACCAATGGTTTCAAGCAGGGTTGGGGTGAGATCGGACGCGTGACAAAACTGATGCCGCAGCTCGCCGCGCGCCGCAATGCCGCGCGGCCAGGCGATCACCAGGGGATCACGAATGCCGCCGCCGTGCGTGTTCTGCTTGTAGCGCTTGAGCGGCGTGTTCGACGCCATGCCCCACCCGAGCGGAAAGTTGGAGTGGCTGTTCGGCCCGCCGATGTCGTCAATGCGGCGCAGCTTTTCTTTCACCGGCTCGAATTGCAGGTTGTACGGCCCCATCGCGTTGACCATGCCGGCGATGCCGCCCTCCTGGCTCGCGCCGTTGTCGGACAGCACCAGCACGATGGTGTTATCGGAGATGCCGGCCGTCTCCAGAAAGTGGACGAGGCGCGCGATCTGCTGATCGGCGTGATCGAGCATCGCCGCGAACGCCGATTGCAGGCGTGTGAAGACGCGCTGCTCGTCGGGACTGAGCTTTTCCCACGGGCCGACGAGGTCATTGCGCGGCGGCAGTGAGGTGCCGGGCGGCACGATGCCGCGTTCGAGCATGCGGGCAAGACGTGCCGCGCGCTCGGCGTCCCAGCCTTTGTCGAATACGGCATCGTACGAGCGGATCAAGTCTGGCGGTGCCTGATGCGGCGCATGCGCCGCGCCAAACGCGAGCCACATCAAAAACGGTTTGTCCGGGCAATCGGCCTGATGGTCTGCCAGCATGCGGATCGATTCGTCGACCAGATCCGCCGACAAGTGATAACCATCCTCGAACGTGCCCGGCGCATCGACATGGGTGTTGTCGCGCACCAGCTCAGGCGCATACTGATCAGTTTCGGCATCGAGAAAGCCATAGAAACGGTCAAAGCCGCGCGCGAGCGGCCAGCCGTCGTAGGGCCCGCCCGGCCCGCTTTCGGTGAGCGGCGTCACATGCCACTTGCCCAGCATGTAATTGCGGTAGCCATGCGGGCGCAGCATTTCGGCCAAGGTGCCGGCCTCCTTTGAAATCTTGCCGCGATAGCCGGGAAAGCCGGCATCAAAGTTGGCGAGACACCCGACGCCCACCGCGTGATGATTGCGCCCGGTGAGCAGCGCAGCGCGCGTGGTTGAACACATTGCCGTGGTGTGAAACCCTGTGTAGCGCAGACCGCGCGCCGCAAGCGCATCAATCGCCGGCGTGCGAATCGGCGAGCCATAACAGCCGAAGTCGGAGAAACCCACATCATCAAACAACACCACCAGCACGTGGGGTGCGCCCGCCGGGGGCGCCGGCGGCGCGGGCCAATGCGGGGTGGACTCGGCAATGGTGCGGCCGGTGGTTTGGATGCCGTCTAAGGCTGGCGGCGGGTTGGTCATCGTCAATCACTCCTGATCTTGCAGCCCCGGATTCTATGCCGCCGCCGCCATGCGACAATTTCGCATGCGCACATCCGTCCAGACAGCATCAGCTCCCCCAGTTGCGGGCAGCGCCAAAGACGAACACAAAACGTCGATTCAGGTGATCGATCGCATGATGGTGCTGATCGAAGCCCTGCTCGCCGCTGACGATGCAGCACCGCTCAAGACACTCGCACTGGCCGCGCGTCTGCACCCCTCCACCGCGCACCGCATTCTCAACGTGATGGTCGGCATCGGTTTCGCTGACCGCGGCGAAGGCGGCACCTATCGTCTCGGGATGCGCTTCCTCGAACTTGGCAACGCCGTTCGTGCGCGCATCAGCGTGCGCGAAGCAGCGCTGCCCTTCATGCGCGAGCTGGCAGCAGCCACTGGCGAGACGGTGAATCTTTCGGTACGGCGTGGCGATGAAATCATGTATGTCGAGCGCACCGCAGAAAACCGCTCGATGATGCGCGTGGTGCAAGTGGTGGGCGCACGCGCGCCGCTGCACATCACGGCAGCCGGCAAGTTATTTTTGGCAGCCGACAGCATCGAGGCCGTGAAAGACTACGCCGCACGCACCGGCTTGGCGGCACGCACGCCGCACAGCGTCAAGTCGCTCGCTGCCCTCACGCGCGAGCTGGCTGACGTGCGCAAGCTTGACATCGCGCTCGATCAGGAAGAAGCGGAAGCCGGTGTGCGCTGCATCGCCTCCGGCATTCGCGACGACACCGGGCGCATCAACGCCGCGCTTTCCGTGTCGGCCCCGGCCGAGCGCCAGAAGCCGGCCGAGTGGACGCCACTGATTCGTGCTGCGGCTGGGCGCATTTCGCACGCGCTCGGATTCGCAGGAGCATGAGTACCGCTGCCGCCAACGCAGCAATCGCGCACGCCGGGCCAGGCCGCCTGCAGAAGGCATCATCATGCTGCTCAGACTAATCAAGGGCCTGATCGCACTGGCAATGCTGCTCGTCGCCGTGCTGGCCGCCAACACCGTGCGTCAAACGTCGCGCCAGACCGATTTCCTGCCCGCACCGCGCCTCACGCTCGATGAAAGCGCGGCAGCGAACCGCCTCGCCGCCGCAGTGCGCATTGCGACAGTGTCAGACCAGATTGACGCGCAGGCCAACGCCGCCGCGTTTCGCGCTTTTCACCGGCATCTCGAAACCAGTTTTCCTCGGCTGCATGCAACGCTCAGGCGCGAATTCATCAATGACTTCACGCTGCTCTATACGTGGCAGGCGGCAACCCCACCCTCACTCGGCACACCCGCCCGCAAGCCGATCCTGCTGATGGCCCACATGGACGTGGTACCGGTCGATGCTGCGACCGAAAAGCAGTGGACGCATCCGCCCTTCGCCGGCACGCTCACGAACGACGGCGGCACCACGTATGTATGGGGCCGTGGCGCGTGGGACAACAAGTCCAACCTGATGAGCCAGATGGAGGCCATAGAAGCGCTGTTGCAAAACGGCTTCCAGCCGCAGCAAACCATCCACCTGCTGCTCGGCGCGGATGAAGAAGTCAACGGCGTGCGCGGTGCGGGCGGCGCGCAAAAGTTATTCAAGGAACGTGGCACGCGCTTCGACTTCGTGCTCGACGAAGGCCTGGTCATCACCGAGGGCATCATCCCCGGCGTAGCAGCACCCGCGGCGCTGATCGGCATTACGCAAAAGGGTTACATGACGGCCGAGCTCGCGGTGCGCTTTGCCAAAGGCGGCCACGCGTCGATGCCGCCGAAAGAAAGCGTCATCGGCGTACTTGCCGAAGGCGTGGCGCGCATCGAGAAGAACCCGTTCCCGCCAAGCATCAAAGGTGTGCCGGAGCAGATGTTCGCCACCCTCGCTCCGGAGATGGGCTTCCCCAATCGGCTCTTCATGAGCAACCTGTGGCTGTTCGGCCCGCTGGTACAGGGCAAGCTTGCGCAGAGTGACGCCACGCGCGCACAACTGCACACCACCAGCGGCACCACGCTGTTTCACGCCGGCATCAAGGACAACATCATTCCCTCGGAAGCGCGCGCCAGCATCAACTTGCGCATTCTCCCCGGCGACACCTCGGACACGGTCATCGAGGCGCTGCGCGGCAAGGCTGGTGACGCCCGTATCGAGATCAACAAGCCTTCGTTCGTATTCGAGCCGACGCGCGCGTCGAGCACTGCCGCACCCGCGTTTCGCGCGCTGGAGAAAACGGTACGCGAAACCTTCCCCGGCGCCATCGTCGCACCGGGCCTGTTCACGGCGCGGGCCGATGCGGGCTACATGGATGCGCTGGCGGACAACGTCTATCTGTTTTCGCCAGTGCGCGTCGGCCCCAAAGACACGCCGCGTTTTCATGGCATTGACGAGCGCATTGCGATCGGCAACTATGCCGAAATGATCCGCTTTTATCACCGGCTGCTGGAGAACACTGCCGGGAGATAGCGCATCGAGTGGACGAAATGAGCGCACGAAAAAAAACCGGGCGAATCGCCCGGTTTTCTTTTGAAGGCTGAAATTACTTCTTGGCTTCAGCTTTCGGTGCATCTTTCTTCATCTCGTCTTTCTTGGCCATCTTGTCTTCTTTGGCTTTCTTGGCAGCAGCGGCTTTGTCTTCTTTGACTTTCTTGGCAGCAGCGGCTTTGTCTTCTTTGACTTTCTTGGCAGCGGCAGCTTTGTCTTCTTTGGCTTTCTTGGCAGCGGCAGCTTTGTCTTCTTTGGCTTTCTTGGCAGCAGCAGCTTTGTCTTCTTTGGCTTTCTTGTCGTCGGCCTTCATGTCGGCCTTCATGTCGGCTTTCGGCGCGTCTTTCTTCATTTCGTCTTTCTTCATCTCGGCCTTGGGGGCTTCGGCTTTCTTGTCTTGGGCGATGGCAGCGGTGCCGGTAACGGCGAAAACGCCAGCGATCAAAACGGTCAGGAGCTTGTTCATGGTTGTTCCCTTAAGAGTAAAAACAATCGATTTGTGCGAGTTGATGACCTCCTCGGTCAGAGCGATTAACGCGGGCCCGAACGACTGGTTGACAGGCCAAGCGGCTTAACGGCGCGAAGCGAGGAATTCAGCAGATAAATATCATGCTGCGTCGCAGCATATGGATCAGAATTTACTCTGAAACCGTTGGTGGACATGGGTTTCCAAGTCATCCTCCCTACCGGCGCTCAATCTTGACAAATATCAAGCGGCCTGCCTGAAGCTCAATTTCACCTGCGTCCCCAGCGAGCGCAGCATGTCAATCAGGGCTTCAGCCGAAAACAGGCTGATTTTGCCGCGCATCAGGTCGGAGACACGGGGCTGGGTAATCTTCAGCAATTTGGCAATCGCGGCCTGCGACAGGCCCGATGCTGTGAGCTTCTTTTGCACCGTTCGCAGCAATTGGGCACGGATCTTCATCGCCTCGGCTTCGCCGGGCGTGTCTTCGATGGCGTCCCAGACGCTGTCGAACCTCTGCTTGGGCTGTTTCATGATTTTCTCCGGATCAAATCGTCAAATCGCTTCTTCGCCAGACGCACGTCGCCCAATGCCGTCTGCTGCGTCTTCTTGACGAAGCAGTGCAGCACATACACCGCATCGGCAAAGCTCGCGACGTACATCACCCGGAACGCGCCATCCTGCTCCGCAATGCGGATTTCACGCACGCCGGGACCAACGCTCTTGAACGGTTTCCAATCTGCCGGCTCCAGCCCGTCCTGCACCAGATCAAGCTGATAGCCCGCTTCGCGGCGCGCGCTCGCACTGAAAGCCTTCAAGTCCCTGAGACTGGTGCCAAGGAATTCGAGCGGCTTCTTGACGGGCATGCGGGATTATACAATATCTTGTATGTCCGCCACAATTTAAGAAAAACTCCACCACCTCACCGTAGCGGCCAGATCAGCGGAATCCATCCAGTGCTAACGAGTCGCCATCCTGATACTCGCACCACGCACTTCGAACCGCGCTTCGTCGAGCACCTCACCATTTTGGCTCAGCAGCCTGAGCACATGCGCCCCCGGCAGCGGAAACCATGACATGGGCCGGTTCGCAACGCCCAACACCTTGCCGTCCAGCTCCCAACGCGCCGCGCCGTACGCAGTGGCGGCAAACTGCATGCGCTGATTCTTCGGCGGAATGTCAGGGTCGAGGGCGATGATCGAGCCAGGTACCGGCGAGGCAATACGCGCCTGGACGTTTGCGATATCGCTTCCCTTGCCCGCAAACGCCACAGCCTGCACCACCGCCCTCTCACTCCCCGCAACAAACACCTCGCGCCGCGGCGGCTCCAGCGCTGGCTCGTAGCGCACTTCTTGCGCGATCACACCAGCCGGCACAGCGGGCGCAATGCTCGGCACAGCGCCACGCCGGTGCAAATGCAGCATCACGTCGCGCCACACTGGCGCGGCACCCGAGATGCCGGAGACATCGTGCATCGGGCTGCCGCTCGCGTTACCGACCCACACCCCCACGGTGTAGCGCGACGTGAAGCCGACCGCCCAGTTGTCGCGCATGTCCTTGCTGGTGCCTGTTTTGACGGCGCTCCAGAACGGAGTATCGAGCGGGTTGTCGAGCCCGAAGGCGACGGCGCGCGCGGCGCGGTCGGAGAGGATGTCGGCAATCACGTAGCTCGCCGCAGCGCTCATGGCGCGGCGCGTTGCAGCGGCATCCCCGGTTTGTTGCGGCGTGGCAGCCGGAAGGTGCGCGCGTTGCGCTGCGCTAGGCTCGGTAAGCGCGCCCTGCGCGCGCGGCGCAGCGGGCGTCAAGGTCACACCCGACCACACGCCGCCATTGGCCAGCGCGCGATACGCATTGGTGAGCGAGAGCAGCGTCACATCCGCACTGCCGAGCGCGAGGCTGAAGCCGTAGTAATCGCCCGGCTCTTTCACCGAATCCAGCCCCACCGCGCGCAGGCGCTCGGCGAAGCGGTCGGTGCCGACCATCACCAGCGTGCGCACCGCCGGCACGTTGAGTGAAGACGCGAGACTCGCGCGCACCGACACCGCGCCGCGATAGGCCTTGGCGTAGTTGCGCGGAATGTAGAGGCCGGTATCGGTATTCAATTGCACCGGCGAGTCGTCGAGGATCGACGCGGCGGTCAATCGCCCCTCTTCAATCGCGAGGCCGAAGAGAAAGGGTTTGAGCGTGGAGCCTGCCTGACGCAAGGCGCTCGCGCCATCGACATGGGTGGCCTGCGACAGATCACCGCTGGAGCCGACGTAGGCAAGCACCTCGCCACTCGCGTTGTCGAGCACGATCACCGCGCCGTCTTCGACGTTGCGGCCATTCAATTCGGCAAGGCGTGCACGCAAGGCATTGCGCGCGGCGCTCTGCATATTGGTGTCAAGCGTGCTCACAACGCGCGCGCCGGGCTTGGCGCCAGCCTGGGTCAACAAGCGGCGCGCTGCGTGCGGTGCTGCATCCTGCCTGGGAAACGCCTCGTAGCCGCGCGTGAGGGTGTTCTTCACCTCGGAAGCGAGACCATCGCAGGCATCTGCGGCAATCGGTTTGGTGATGCTGCGTTCGCCCGCCTGGAAATTGAGCAGCCAGCAGGCGCGGTCGGCAACCCGTTTCGCATCGGCGTTGGGTGCGCGCAAGAGCGCGGCGGCGATGGCGGATTCTCGCCGGTCCAGGCCGTGCGGCGCCTTGCCGAACAGACCGTGCGACATGGCGGACACGCCCTGCAACTCGCCGCGATAGGTGACGAGGTTCAGATAGGCCTCGAGGATTTCGTTCTTCTTCCAGGTTTTCTCCAGCGTGAGGGCGGCGCGGGCCTGGCTCACCTTTTGCGCGAAAGTGCGGCCACCTTCGCCGCGTTTCAGGTCGGCATCGAGCAGCCCCGCCAGTTGCATTGTCAGGGTGCTGGCGCCGCGCATGCCGCCTTTGCCGACGTTGCCAACGACCGCGCTCATCGCCGCTTTCCAATCGACGCCTTCGTGTTCGTAGAAACGCTGATCCTCGGAGGCGAGCAGTGCGTCCTCGAGGGCGGGCGAAATTTCGGTGACGCCAGTCCACGAAAAGCGCCGCACCGTGTTGTCGAGCCGCACGCGTTGCAACTCGCGGCCATTGCGGTCGAGCAGCCACGCATCGGACGGGCACCAATCCTGGCGGACTTGTTTGAACGAAGGCAGGTCGGCGGCGAGAGCGGAATTAGAACAGAGTATCGCGCTGAAAGCCGCTACCACCAACGGTTTCAGGAATACATGCCTTGTAGAATGACCATTCATGCGCTTCTCCGGCCTATCGGCATGCGCGATTTTCGCAGCACCACCGTCATCTTCGCGTTCGGTGTGACGCCAAACATCTCGGACCTGTACATCACCTCAGTTCAGCCATGCCTTTCTTTTCACGCAATGCTGCACGCAAGAATGGATAAATGGGCGAATCCAAAAATTGTCCTGTAGACCATGTCCGTATTTCATCATTGATGAGCACTACAAAAGCGGGAGTGCGTGTCAACAATCGCTCATAGTCTCTTTGGGAATCCCATTTGTCATAAATATGGGCGATTTTTTCAGGTAAATCGCCCTTCCTCAATCGATTCTTTAGGCTCAATCGCTTTGCCGTCACAACCTCAACGTCTCTGAATTCCGGTTTCTTCAAGAGATTCCCGCCGTCGAGGTGATCACGCTCCCACGCTCGACATGGAGCGCAATCAGAAGCACTGATATATACAAGGCGAATTGCCGATGACTCCTTGGCGCGCAAATTTACGGGGGCAAATTTCGCTTTCGTTTCGATCGCTTCTCGTCGCGGCACTTTATCGAACACAAGATCAGGCGATGCGCCCGATTTAAGAATCAATTGATCTGGCTTCGCCACCAGCCGAAGCTTTCCCACTGTAGGAACATCGAAAGTCATTGCTCCAGATTTTGAATCAAACACACCGTCGAAATTTCCTGCCAACTTATATTGCTGTTCTCCCCAAGCAGAAATTTGGTAGTTCCCATTCCCAGTTGCTGCGATCTTTTTGAGTTGCCACCAATGTACCTGCGGATTTGATCCTCCCTTTCCTCGTACTGCGACGTAGTCGCCAAGCAATTGCTTGGCAATCTTGCCCTCCTCCGTAGCGTAATTCGGTGGTTCCCATTTCGAAGCTTTTGTCGAGCGCTCCTCAATTTGAGCCAATTTCGATCTGATAGCGGCGCCAACATGTATTTGTGGCATCGAGTGCTCGTATGCCTCCCCCTCCAGCTCACGATGTTGAATCGTCTTTGCGGCAAGTTGATAGGCCTGTTCGAATCTCCCAGATTGCGCCAATGCCTCAAAAAATGCCTGCGTAAACCAAGTATGCAAATGAGCGTATGAACATCCGAAAGATGAACGCATTGCATCTGCGGCAACGATGATCATCGAATTTTCGTCCGCCAGTTCTCCCATCAGCGATCCTGAATAGCATGCGGAGACAATGAAAATTCGATATTTGGCACCGGAGCTCTCAACTAATTTTCGAGCGTCTACTCCAGTAAATTTGAAGCTCGAAGCCCCAGGAATCGTGACCTGCAATCCTTCAAAAGTACCGTGAGACGACAAAAATATCAGTAGTACGTCCTTCTGAACATCCATTTGTTTGCCGAGCCCTTCCGCAGCGCGACGTAAATTCGCTCTAGTAGGATAGGGAGACTTCTCTTTTGTGGATTCACTCGCAATTAGGGACACACTGAACAAGTAGCTGTGTAGACGAAGCCATTCAAGCGCAAAGCTGATTTGATGAATTTTGAGGCCAAATTACCCGGAAACGAGGGGGATTCCCCCGGTATTTCCCTACGCAGGACGCACCTCTCCTGTGAG
>JANPAR010000177.1:0-13786 GCA_031430015.1 Burkholderiales bacterium | reverse complement strand
TCACTTGGGAAATTTTCCGCGACACCCTGATCGAACAGGCCGAGCAGGGCGTCGACTATTTCACGATCCACGCCGGCGTGCTGTTGCGCTACGTGCCGCTCACCGCCAACCGCATGACCGGCATCGTCTCGCGCGGCGGCTCGATCATGGCCAAGTGGTGTTTGTCGCACCACAAGGAAAGCTTCCTCTACACGCACTTCGAAGACATCTGCGACATCATGAAGGCCTACGACGTCAGCTTCTCGCTCGGTGACGGCCTGCGCCCCGGCTCCGGCTATGACGCAAACGATGAAGCGCAACTCTCCGAACTGCGCACCCTGGGCGAACTGACCCAGGTGGCCTGGAAGCACGACGTGCAAGTCATGATCGAAGGCCCCGGCCACGTGCCGATGCAACTCATCAAAGAGAACATGGACATCCAGCTGAAGGAATGCCATGAGGCACCCTTCTATACCTTGGGGCCGCTGACCACCGACATCGCCCCCGGCTACGATCACATCACTTCGGCAATCGGCGCGGCGCAGATCGGCTGGTACGGCACGGCGATGCTCTGCTACGTGACGCCGAAAGAGCATCTCGGCCTGCCGAACAAGAAGGACGTCAAGGACGGCATCATGGCCTACAAGATTGCCGCCCACGCGGCCGACCTCGCCAAAGGCCATCCGGGTGCGCAGATTCGCGACAACGCAGTGTCAAAGGCGCGCTTCGAGTTCCGCTGGGACGACCAGTTCAATTTGGGCCTTGACCCGGATACGGCCAAGGACTTTCACGACGAGACGCTGCCGAAAGATTCGATGAAGGTGGCGCACTTCTGCTCGATGTGCGGCCCGCATTTTTGCTCGATGAAGATCACGCAGGATGTGCGTGAGTATGCCGACAAGCTGGGCGCCGACAACGAGACTGCGCTCGCCAAGGGGATGCAGGAAAAGGCGATCGAGTTTGTGAAGAAGGGTGCGGAGATTTATCACCGCGCGTGATTTGAATGTGCGACAGGCCGGAGAAGCGCTCCCACCAAGACATTGCAAGCAATGTAGCTGCCGGATCCGCTCCTGGAGCGGCTCTTCGACGAGGTGTGCCGCGAGACCGCGACGCTGCCACCGAATGCGCGTTGACGTCGCGTCGATTCTCACAGCCGCCGTGACCGGCGGCGCTGCACCGCCGGCCTAGTCCTCCGTCGGTGCCGACTCCACTTCGGCATCAAACACCGCCTGCTCGCGGCTCAGTCGCGCGCGCGAAGGCCGGTCAAGCGGATGGCAGACGTGTGAAGTCAGACTCCATTTGGCCGCGTGTTCGAGCGCCTGCTTGACGGCGTCCGGGTCACACATCAGCGCGAACGGATTGATGCTGTGGTTAAGCGTTTGCATTTGTGTACCTCGTTTGGGTTAACCATGCCGACCGCTGCTGAGCGTTGGCCCGCCGCCGGCTGGGCTTTGGACAACGATGCCAGTGTGGCCGCACCCGTGCCTCAATGTAAGCGGGCGTTTGCGGATTTGCATGTAGGAGTTTTACCTACAGGCGAGAATCACATTGATCACGATCCTGGGCTGTGCGCTTGCACACAGACGCATCATCTTTTGCAGTCAAGCTGCAGGCCATGCCGGCAGGCACTAGCGCCGAGTCGAAGACGTGGCAGCAGCGTCGGCAGGCGCTGCGGGCGTCTGCACGTATCTGACGTCAAATCCGCCACCGAGGGCCTTGACCAGGTTGACACTCGCGCCAAAGCGGCGGCTTTGCACATCGAGTGCGGCACGGCTATTGGACAAGGCTGCGGTTTGTGCCGTGATCACGTTCAGATAGGTGGCGACACCGGCCCTGTACTGTGCCAGTACATGAAACAGCGACTCTTCGGCCGCTTTCACCGCTTCCGCCTGCACCACTGCTTCTTCGCCCAGGATGCGGATCGACGCGAGGCTGTCTTCGACTTCCTGGAACGCCGTAAGCACGGTTTGCCGGTAGGTGGCGGCGTTCTGGTCGTACACCGCCTGTGCCTGCGCAATCTGGCTTTGCTTGGCGCCGCCGTCAAACAGCGTGAAGGCCAGTGCCGGGCCGATCGACCAGAATCGGCTCGGCAGGGTGAGCAGGCTCGCCCATTCACTGCTCCGGAACCCGCCCGATGCCGACAGGGTGAGCGCAGGAAATAGTGCGGCCTTGGCCACGCCGATCTGCGCGTTGGCCGCTGCCGTGCGTCGCTCCGCTGCAGCAATATCGGGGCGGCGTTCGAGAAGATCGGAGGGGGCTGCGAGCGGAATATCCGGCATGGTCGCAGCGGCACGAACTGCCGGCAGCGAAAATTGTGCGGGCACCTTGCCGATCAGCACCGCGATGGCGTGTTCCAGTTGAGCCCGCGCAATGCCTGCGTCGATCGCCTGCGCCTGGGTCGATTTGAGTTGCGTCAACGCCTGCGTGACATCCGACTTCGCGACCACGCCTGCCTTGTAGCGGTTTTGGGTCAATTCAAGCGCGCGCTCGTAGTCGACTGCGGTCTGCTTGAGCAGCTTGATCTGTTCGTCAAGAAAGCGCAACGAGAAATAGCTTTGCGCCAACTGCGCAGTCAGCGACAGGCGCGACGCTTCCACATCGGCCAGGGCCGCCTCTGCTCCGGCGCGGCCGGCGTCGACACCGCCGCTGATGCGCCCCCACAGATCGAGCTCCCAGTTGTTGGCGGCAATCTGGATGCTGTCGGTGGAGGTGGGTCCGCTGGTGCGCACGCTGCCAGGGCTCGCCGCCTGGGCGCGGGTGTCGCCGCCCGAGAGGATGACAGCCGGAAAGTAGGTCGCACGCGCCGCCTGGACCAGCGCCACCGACTGCGCATAACGCGCGTAGGCGAGCTTGAGGTTCTGGTTGCCGGCCGATACCTGGAAGGCGAGATCATTGAGAACCGGATCACCGAACATCTCCCACCACGGTCCGCGCGGAAGATGGTCACGCGGCTGCGCGGCTTTCCACATCTTGCCGTCGGCAGACGCCTCCTTGAAGGCATCTGCGGTATCAATGGCGGGCCGCAGATAGGTCTGGTTGCCTGCGCAGCCGGCCAGCGCCGCGCACACCAGGGACCCCAACAGCAGGGCGCGGGGCGTGCCGGGACGCACGTCACTGCGGGCAGGGGCGGAAATCCGGTGCGGATCAATCGGAGCGCGGAGGGTGTTCATGATTTTTTCTCAAACAGGCACGGGCGCGGCGGGCGCACGCCCGGTCACGCGCAGCACCCAGAGGCGCAGGTTGTCGAGCGCAAGATAGACGACGGGAGTGGTGTACAGGGTGAGCAACTGGCTGAGCGCGAGGCCACCGACAATCGCAATGCCGAGCGGGCGGCGCAACTCCGCGCCGTCTCCACTGCCGAGCGCCAGCGGCAGCGCACCGAACAGCGCAGCGATGGTGGTCATCAAAATCGGCCGCAGGCGCAGCAGGCAGGCCTGGTAAATCGCGTCGCGCGGACTCAAGCCCAGGCGGCGCTCTGCATCGATGGCGAAATCTATCATCATGATGGCGTTTTTCTTGACGATGCCGATCAGCAAAATCACGCCGATGAAGCTGATCAGCGACAGTTCGGTATTGGTGGCCATCAAGGCCAGCACCGCGCCGACACCGGCGGAGGGCAGGGTCGAGAGAATCGTGATCGGATGGATCAGGCTCTCGTACAGCACGCCGAGCACGATGTAGATCGTCACCAGTGCCGCGATGATGAGAATCGGCTGGGTCGAGACCGAGGCCTGAAACGCGCGCGCGCTGCCCTGAAAATTGCCGCGCACGGTGGACGGCACGCCGATGCGCGTCATCTCGCGTTCGATCGCCCGCGAAGCCTCGCCCAATGCCACATTGGGAGAAAGATTGAATGACACCGTGGACGCCGCAAACTGCCCCTGGTGGTTGACGCCAAGCGAGGTGTTGGTGGGGGCATAACGCGCAATCGCCGCCAGCGGCACCATCGCACCGTCACCGGATTTGATAAAGATGTCGTTGAGCGACTCCGGGCTTTGCCAGTACTGCGGCGCCGCTTCCATCACCACGCGGTATTGGTTGAGCGGCTGATAGATGGTCGAGACCTGTCGCTGGCCGAAGGCATTGTTGAGGGTGTTGTCGATCAGCGCCGGGTTGATGCCAAGCCGCGCGGCAGCGTCACGGTCAAACGTCACCGTCGTTTGCAGGCCCTTGTCCTGCATGTCGGTGTTGACATCAGCGAGTTCCGGCAGCGTGGAGAGGGCCAGGCGCACGCGCGCCTCCCAGGCACGCAGGTCCCCGAGGTCATCGGCTTGCAGCGTGTACTGGTATTGCGTGTTGCTCTGCCGGCCGCCGATGCGGATGTCTTGCGATGATTGCAAAAACAGGCTCGCACCCGGCACACGCGCGAGCTTGCCGCGCAGGCGGCCAATCACCTGATCGGCTGACACCCCGCGTTCATCGAGCGGCTTCAAGGTGATGAACATGAAACCGCCATTGCGCTGGCCGCCGCCGGTATAGGCCGTCACGTTTTGCACGGCAGGGTCTTCCTTGACGATGGCGGCAAAGGCGGCAACCTTTTCGCGCATTGCCTGAAACGACGCGCTCTGATCGCCCTGCACCGAGCCGATCATCAGGCCGGTGTCCTGCTGCGGGAAAAAGCCCTTGGGCACGATGTTGAACAAATATACATTGAGCCCGATGGTGGCAGCGAGCGTAAGCAGGGTGATGACGCTGTGGCGCAGCGCGAAGTCAAGGGTGCGGCCGTAGCCGCGCTGCAGCCAGCTATTGAAACCTTCACTCCAGCGCATCAAGCGCCCCGGCTTGCGCTCCGGCACGGGTCCCGGCGCATTGCCGGGTTGCCGGCCTTTAAGCAGGCGCGCGCACATCATCGGCGTGGTGGTCAGCGACACCACCAGCGAGACCATGATCGCGGCCGATAGCGTGACGGCAAATTCGCGAAACAGCCGTCCGACGATGCCACCCATTGCCAGGATCGGGATGAACACCGCGATCAGCGACAGGCTCATCGACACCACCGTAAAGCTGACCTCGCGCGCACCCACCAAGGCCGCCTGCGCCGGCTTCATGCCTTCCTCGATGTGGCGCGACACGTTCTCGAGCACCACGATGGCATCGTCGACCACGAAGCCGGTGGCGACCGTGAGCGCCATCAAGGAGTGGTTGTTGCGGCTGTCGCCGCACCGGTACATCACCGCGCTGGTGCCGGCCAGCGACACCGGCACCGCGACCGCGGGGATCAGGGTGGCGCGCCAGTTGCGCAGGAACAGGAACACCACCATGATCACGAGGCCGATGGAAATGGCGAGGGCGTTCTCGACTTCGCGCAGCGAAGCGCGGATGGTGGTGGTGCGCTCCATCGCCACCGTGAGGTCGATCGCGCCGGAAATCTGCATGCGCAGCAGCGGCAGGGTTGCCTTGACGCGCTCCACTGTTTCGATGATGTTGGCGCCGGGCTGGCGCGTGATGATCAGCAGCACCGAAGGGCGGCCGTTCATCAGGCCGTCGTTGCGCAGGTCCTGCACCGAGTCGACCACTTCGGCCACGTCGCCGAGGCGCACCGCGCTGCCCGCCACGTAACTGATGATCATCGGCAGGTAGTCGGCCGCCGATTTGGCCTGGTCGTTGGCCTGAATCTGCCAGCGGTGCTCGGCATCTTCGACCGAACCTTTCGGGCGGTTGGCGTTGCCGGCGACGATCGCGGTGCGCACGTTGTCGAGGCTCAGCCCCAGCTTGTTGAGCTTGGGCAGGTCGAGCTCGACGCGCACAGCCGGCAGGGCGCTGCCGCCGATCGTCACCTGCCCGACACCATCGACCTGCGCGAGTTTCTGCGCCAGCACCGTAGCCGCGGCGTCGTACATCTGCCCGCGCGACAGCGTGTCGGAGGTGAGACCCAAAATCATGATCGGCGCGTCGGCCGGGTTGACCTTGCGGTACACCGGGTTGTTGGGCAGGCTCGACGGCAGGATCGCGCGCGCTGCGTTGATGGCAGCCTGCACGTCGCGCGCCGCGCCGTCAATGTCGCGGGTGAGGTCGAACTGCAAGGTGACGCGGGTGGATCCGAGCGAACTCGACGAAGTCATTTCGGTGACGCCGGCGATCTTGCCGAGCGCGCGCTCGAGCGGCGTCGCCACGGTGGCCGCCATGGTCTCCGGGCTGGCGCCAGGCAGCGAAGCCTGCACCGACACCGTCGGGTAATCGACCCTTGGCAGGGGTGACACCGGCAGCAGCAAAAAGCTGATCACCCCCGCGAGCGCAATGCCGATGGTCAGCAGCGTGGTGGCGACCGGGCGGCGGATAAAGAGTCCGGTCATGCTCATCGCGCGTCCTTGGCGGCGGCCTTACCTTCATCTTCATTGTCCTCGTCCGAGTCAGCCGACTGAAAGCGTCGCGACAGACGGTCGAAGAACAGATAAATCACCGGCGTGGTGAACAGCGTCAGTATCTGGCTCACGATCAGGCCGCCGACCATGGTGATGCCGAGGGGGTGGCGCAATTCCGAGCCGACGCCGGTGCCGAGCATCAGAGGCAGGGCGCCGAGCAGCGCCGCCATGGTGGTCATCAAAATCGGACGGAAGCGCAGCAGGCAGGCCTGGTGGATCGCGGCGCGCGGCGCCATGCCCTGCTTGCGCTGTGCGTCGAGCGCGAAGTCGATCATCATGATCGCGTTCTTCTTGACGATGCCGATCAGCAGGATGATGCCGATGATCGACACCACATCCAGATCGTTGCGCGAGATGATGAGGGCAAGCAGTGCGCCGATGCCGGCCGAGGGCAGGGTCGAGAGGATCGTCACCGGATGGATGTAGCTCTCGTACAGCACGCCAAGCACGATATACATCGTGACGATGGCGGCGAGGATCAGCAGCAACTGGTTGGTGAGCGCGGCGCGAAACGCCAGCGCCGCGCCCTGAAAGCCGGTTTGCACCGACAGCGGCAATCCGATTTCGCGCTCGGCCGCGTCAATCGCCTTCACCGCTTCGCCCAGCGATGCGCCATTGGCGAGGTTGAATGAAATCGTCACGGCGGGAAACTGCGAGAGCCGGTTGATCGCCAAGAGGCCCAAGCGCTCCTCGACGCGTGCCACGGCGGAGAGCGGCACTTGCGTGCCGTTCGACGACGGCACATAAATGTCGGTGATCGCCGCCGGCCCGGTGGCGGCATCCGAGCGCGCTTCCAGCACCACGCGATACTGGTTGGACTGCGTGAAGATGGTCGAGATCAAGCGCTGACCGAAGGCGTTGTACAGGGCATTGTCGATCGCGGCGACGCTGACGCCCAAACGTCCGGCGCTGTCGCGGTCGATCACCACATAGGCTTGCAAGCCCTTGTCCTGGTAGTCACTGGCCACATCGGCCAACTGCGGTATCTGGCGCAGGCGCTCGGTGAGGCGCGGCACCCAGGCGCCGAGCACCTCGGGGTTGGCGTCCTGCAGGGTGAACTGGTACTGGGTGCGGCTGACGCGGTCGTCGATGGTGAGGTCCTGCGCCGGTTGCAGGTAAAGCGTGATGTCGGGCACCTGCCGTGCGGCATCCTGCAGGCGCCGCATCACTTCGGCCAGCGGTTCGCGCGCGTGTTTGGATTTGAGGTTGATCAGCATGCGCCCGCTGTTGACGGTGGCATTGGTGCCGTCAATGCCTGTGAAGGCCGACAGGCTCTCCACTGCGGGGTCTTTGAGCAGAATCTCACCGAGCACCCGCTGGCGCTCGTTCATGGCGCGAAACGAGATGTTCTGCGGCGCTTCGGTCACCGCCTGCAGCACGCCGGTGTCCTGTTGCGGAAAGAAGCCCTTGGGCACGACGATGTAGAGCAGGGTCGCCACCACCACGGTACCGACCGCGACGAACAGGGTGGTGCGCTCGCGGTCGAGCACCCAGTCGAGCATCACGCCATAACGGCGGATCAGGCCGTCAAACCAGTCACCCGCGGCGCGCAACATCGGCGCCTGCTTCTCCTTGTCGGTGTGGCGCAGCATGCGTGCGCACAGCATCGGCGTGAGCGTGAGCGACACCACCGCCGAAATCAGGATCGCCACCGCCAGCGTGATGGCGAATTCGCGGAACAGGCGCCCGACCACGTCACCCATGAAGAGCAGCGGGATCAGCACCGCGATCAACGACACCGTGAGCGAAATGATGGTGAAACCGATTTCCTCGGCCCCCTTGAGCGCGGCCTCCATCGGCTTCATGCCCTGCTCGATGTAGCGCGAAATGTTTTCGATCATCACGATCGCGTCATCGACCACGAAGCCGGTGGCGATGGTGAGCGCCATCAGGGTCAGATTGTTGATCGAGAAGTCGGCCAGATACATGATGCCGAAGGTACCGACCAGCGACAGCGGCACCGCGAAGCTCGGGATGATGGTGGCCGGCACGCTGCGCAGGAACACGAAGATCACCATCACCACCAGCGCGATTGCCAGCAGCAACTCGAACTGCACATCCTCCACCGAGGCGCGGATCGTGACGGTGCGGTCAGTCAGGAACTCGACCTTGACCGCGCTCGGCAGGGAGGCCTGCAAGGACGGCAGCAGCTTTTTGATGCGGTCCACCACCTCGATTACGTTGGCGCCCGGCTGGCGCTGGATGTTGAGTACCACGCCGGGTGACAGTACGCCTTTGGAGCCGGCCCAGGCGGCGAGGCGCACGTTCTCGGCGTCGTCCACTACTTCGGCAATGTCGGCGATGCGCAGGGGCGAACCATTTTTGTAGGCGATCACCAGTTGCTTGTATTCATCGGCCGATTTGAGCTGGTCGTTGGCATCGATGGTGGAAGCGCGCGCCGGGCCGTCGAAGCTGCCCTTGGCTTGATTGACGTTGCCGGTGGCAATGGCAGTGCGTACGTCGTCGAGCGACAGGCCCAAGGCAGCAAGTTTTTTCGGGCTGGCCTGGATCCGCACGGCAGGACGCTGGCCGCCGCTGATGGTGACCAGGCCGACGCCGGGCAGTTGCGAAATCTTTTGCGCCATGCGCGTGTCGGCCAGGTCCTGGACGCGCGTCAGCGGCATCGAGTCCGATGTGAGCGCAATGTTGAGGATCGGCGCATCGGCCGGGTTGATCTTGCTGTACACCGGGGGCGCCGGCAGGTCGGTCGGCAGCAGGTTGGCGCCGGCGTTGATCGCAGCCTGCACCTGCTGCTCGGCGACGTCGAGCGTCAGGTTGAGGGAAAAACGCAGTGTGATGACCGATGCGCCGCCCGAGCTTTGCGAATACATCTGGTCGAGGCCCGGCATCTGGCCGAACTGGCGCTCCAGCGGCGCACTGATCGACGAAGTCATCACGTCGGGGCTGGCACCCGGATACAAGGTGGTGACCTGGATCGTCGGATAGTCCACCTGCGGCAAGGCCGACTGTGGCAACAGGCGATACGCCAGCGCCCCCGCGATCAGGATCGCGATCATCAGCAGGCTGGTCGCAACCGGCCGCAGGATGAACAGGCGCGACGGATTCATGCAGCGGGCATCACAGCAGAAAGAGAGCGGGCGTGCGGTCGGCCGGGGGGCGCATTGCGCTCACGGCGCGCCCTTGGCTGGCGCGCCACCACCGCCGGCTTGCCGCTCACGAAACCGCTGGCGCAACTCGGCCTTTTGTTCCTCGGTGCCTTTCTCCATGATCTCGCGATTGCGGCGGCGCCGTTCTTCGCGCTCGGCGTCGCTTGGTGCGCCGGCAGGCGACGCCGCGGATGAGGTGGCCCCGGATGGGGGGAGGGCCGGTACCGCGGATCGTCCGGCCGTTGCGCCGGCTCCGCTTTTTGCATCCGGTCGCGCTTCGGGTTTCCCTTCCGGCTTGGCCTCGGCAGCCTTGCCATCTGCCGCGCCGCCCTTGGCGTCGCCCCCACCTTTGCCTTTGCCCTCACCCCGTCGACGCCCCTCGCCTGGCGGCCGCGCGCCGGGTGGCGGCGTGTTGCGGTCGATCACTTCGACGCGCGCACCTTCGCGCAGTTTGTCGGCGCCATCGATCACCACGCGTTCGCCCGCCGCCAGGCCAGAGACGATGGCGATGCGTTCGCCATCGACCATGCCGGTTTTCACCGGCCGCATGCTGACGGTCGAATCAGGCTTGACCACATAGGCAAAGGTGCCCTGCGAGCCGCGCTGGACCGCCGGTACCGGCACCACCACCAGGCCGGTTTCCTGCCCCAGCAGCACCCGCACGTTGACGAACTGGTTGGGGAACAGCAGGCCGTCGGTGTTGGCAAACTCGGCCTTGAGTTTGAGGGTGCCGGTGGCGGCATCAATCTGGTTGTCGGTGGAGATCAGCTTGCCGGCGCCGAGCTTGATTTTTTGCGTGTTGTCCCATGCCTCGACCGGTACGGTGGTGTCTTCACGCATGCGTTTGATCACGGTGGCCACTTGCGCCTCGGGGATCGCGAACACTACCGTGATCGGGTCCATCTGCGTGATGCTGACCAGGCCATTGGCGTCCGATGCGCGGATGATGTTGCCCGGGTCCACCTGGCGCAACCCCACCTGCCCGCTGATCGGCGCGGTGATGCGGGTGTAGCCCAGTTGCAGCCGCGCGGCATCCACCTGGCCGCGGTTGGCTGCCACCACGCCCTGATACTGGCGCACGGCCGCCTCTTGCGTATCTACTTGCTGCCTGGCGATCGAGTCGGTGGCAAGCAGGCCCTTGTAGCGGTCGAGGTCGATCTGCGCGTTCTGTAGCTGCGCCTGGTCACGCGCAAACTGGCCGTTCATCTGCGCCATCGTCGCTTGTAATGGCAAGGGGTCGATTTCGGCCAGCAGCTGGCCGGCCTTGACCTGCTGTCCCTCCTTGAAATGCAGGCGCAACAGGGGGCCATCGACGCGCGAGCGCACCACCACGCTATTGCGCGGTACCACATTGCCCAGCGCCGCCAGACGCACATCCATGCTCTCGCTGCGCACCAGCGCGGCCACCACCGGCATCGGCCCGCCACCGCCGGGGCCAAAGCGCCCGCCGCCTTTTTTGAAATCACCGCCAGGACCACCCTTTGCGTTGCCGCCCTGCGCCGGCGCACCGCTCGAACCCGGCTCCATCTGGTAGTAGTAATAGCCCCCCGCTCCCGCCGCTGCCAGCAGCGTCAGCAGGGCTACGCTCCAGACCACGCGTTTGCGGCCAGATCTGGTTGCACCCGGTGCGACCGGGGCCGGCGTGCCGATCAGGGGCGGCTTGTCATCCGTAGCGGGCAAACTCATGCGTGTGAACCTCGTATCGTGAAGGTGCCAATTCGGGGTTGGGCAACATTGGCCGCAATTGGTTGCCTCGGCCAGAAAAAATGGTGAACCGATTGTAGCGGCGCGCCTCGCGAATCTGCTGCCGCGCACCGCGCCCGCCAGCGGCAATGCACCGGCGGGTGGCTTGCCGAAGATGGGCTCCGGCGCACGACAGCCGCGCAAGGTGCATCGCACCCCTGCGCTGTGCCGCACAGGGGGGAGCCACTACAATCGCGGCTTCAGGTCACGAGAGTTTGCCCATGTTGCATGCCTGCAGGTGTGAGATGCGCGTGGTTGGGGGCTTCCTTGCCATCATTGCTCTGTGGGCAAGTTTTTTTGCCGCAGCGGCAGTACAAGCGCAGGACGCACGCAACGTCTATCCGAACAAGCCGGTACGCATGGTGGTGGCGTTCGCCCCCGGTGGGCCGGCCGACATCGTCGCGCGCTTGATCAATCAGCGTTTGAGTGAAGCCCTCGGGCAGCCGGTGGTGGTGGAGAATCGCGCCGGTGCAGGCGGCAGTGTCGCCGCACAGCAGGTGGCGCGCGGCGCGGCTGATGGTCACACGCTGTTGCTTACCACCAGTGCGATTGCGATTGCGCCGAGCCTCTCGGCCAACCCCGGGTTTGATCTGGATAAAGACTTTGCACCGGTGAGTCTGATCGCATCGCAGCCGAGCGTGCTGGTCGCCCACCCTTCTGTGCAGGCAAACAATTTGCAGGAGTTGTTGGCGCTGGCGAAGAGCGGCAAACTCAACTTTGGTACCGCAGGAAATGGTACGTCGCCACATCTGGCTGCCGAGTTTCTGTTCAAGGTGTTGGGTGGTGTCGCTGTCACGCACATCCCCTACAACGGCGGCGGGCCGGCGCTGGCAGCGGTGACGGGCGGCAGCGTCGAGTTGGTCAACGTCGCATTGTCGCCGGCGATTCCGCTGATCCGCGCGGGCAAGTTGAAGGGCATCGCTGTCACCAGCGCAAGGCGCGCGCCTGCGCTGCCCGATGTGCCGACGGTGGCGGAGTCGGGCTTTGCCGGGTTTGAAGACCGGACCTGGATTGCCTTGTTGGCACCCGCAGCCACGCCAGTTGCCGTGGTGGCCCGCGTCAATGCCGAAATCGACAAGCTGTTGCAGGCAGCGGAGATACGCGAGCGCCTGACTGCGATTGCATTTGATGCCCACGGCGGCACGCCGCAGGCGTTCGCGCAAATGTTGCGCAGCGAGCAGACCAAGTTCGCACGCTTTGTGCGCGAGACCGGTGTGCGTGGTGAGTGAGTCAGTGGACGGCGCAGTTGAACAGCGCGGGTGAACGAACCGGTGCGCGAACAAGTAGGCGAGCAAGCCGCGCTGCGTCACTTTGCTTTTTTTGAGTAACCCAATGCCCGTCACTGCACCGCACGGTTGACGGCAGCAGATCGAACCCATGGACCCATTCATCCTCATCAAAGCCGCCATCCTTGGCGTGGTCGAAGGCCTCACCGAATTTTTACCGGTGTCTTCTACTGGCCACCTGATCCTCGCCGGGCAGTTGCTCAACTTCACCGGCGAGAAGGCCAAGCTGTTCGAAATCGTGATTCAGAGCGGTGCCATCGCCGCTGTCGTGGTCGAGTACCGCGCACGTTTTTTCGGCACCCTCAGGGGCATCACCCACGACGCGGTGGCGCAGCGCTTCTGGATCAACCTTGGCATCGCCTTCATGCCGCTTGCGGTGCTTGGCTTGCTGTTCAACAAGATGATCAAGGCGGCGTTGTTCAAGCCGGTGCCGGTGGCGCTGGCCTTCATCGTGGGCGGGTTCATCATTCTGTGGGTGGAGCGGCGTGCCGCATCTGCAGCACAGGCTTCGCGCAGCCCGCGCGTGATGGAAGTCGATGACATGACCTGGCGCGATGCATTGAAGCTTGGCATCGCGCAAGCGTTCGGCCTGATCCCCGGCACCAGCCGCTCGGGCGCCACCATCATTGGCGGCATGCTGTTCGGCCTGTCACGCAAGGCGGCGACCGAGTTTTCGTTTTTCCTCGGCGTACCGACGTTGCTGGCGGCAACGGGCTATTCGCTTTACAAAGAGCGCCACCTGCTCGACGTGTCTGATGCCGGCATGTGGCTGGTGGGCATGGTTAGCGCGTTTGCCAGCGCATTCGTGTGCGTGCGCTGGCTGATCCGCTATGTGGCCACCCACAACCTGATGCCGTTCGCGTGGTATCGCATCGCGTTCGGCGCGGTGGTGTTGCTCACCGCCTACTTCAACGTGATTGACTGGCGCGCCTGAGCGCTTGATCGCGAATGCGTGCCGCTGCGTGCGATTACTTTTTCGCGCCAGCTTGGGCTTGGGCTTCGGCGCGGCGTGCCGCGTTTTGCGCCAGCATTTCCATTTCCTGCCCGCGGCCGACCGTCAGGTTGAGCTGGCAGTCGGCATTCTCCAAAATCGCGGGGGGCGGCGATTTGGGGTCCGCGTAGAACGCGCAGTTCGCATCGCGAAAACGGCGCCACGCCGTGTTGGCTTCATCAAGCGCTTTTTTCTCGTTGGCGGACAGGTTCTTGGCAGCGCGCCCGGCCGAACTGTTCATGCGGCCTTCCTGGCGCTTCACCTCGGCGGTCAGGCAACCGAGGATGGCAGGCAGGTCTTCCTGCTTCTTGGCTTCCA
>JANPAR010000176.1:0-28922 GCA_031430015.1 Burkholderiales bacterium | reverse complement strand
GCTATGTGTCAGGCCGAATCGTCACTCCTGACAGTGTCATTCTTCCCACAATACAACCATACTTGCGCTCGTGGCGACATACCTTCCGTCGGGCTTGGTTACTCGGGAGAAAGGGGCTTTATGTTGTTTGGCACGCTGGCTAACCCTGCGGTGCAGGGGGCGCTGCGCGATAAAGCCGCGCAGCGCCCCAGACCATGAACGTTGGGCCACGCAATTCCCGAAGAACCGCTCCCACCAAGGATTGCAGGCAGCCTATGGCTTGAAAGCGTTGGTGCGAGCTGCTCTCAGCATGGATATGATCTCAAGAATCAACTTCCGAGAATCGTCCCGACCGGAATCCCCAGCGCATCCCCATTGACTTTCTTGCCGTCACCCAGCTTGGCCTTGGACACATGGATGCGACCGCTCTGCGAGGTGATGACGATCTTGCCGCCGGCGGATTCGACCACTTCGCCGATCTTTCCCTTGACGGCGCCGAAGGTGACAACCTTTTCGAGTTTCGCCTCGTAGACCCACAGCTTCACACCGTTGAACGTGGTCCACGCGCCCGGCGCCGGGGCGCAGCCGCGGATCAGGTTGTAGACGATGGTCGAGTGGTTGGCCCAGTTGATCTTCGACTCGGCGTCGCGGCACCAGCCTTCGTAGGTGGCTTGCGATTCGTCTTGCACGGTTTCGGTGTGTTTGCCGGCCATCACCAGGTCGGCGGCTTCGATCATCGCGACGACGCCCATCGGGAACAGGCGGTCGAAGTAGATTGAACCGAGCGTGTCGTCCGGGCCGATGGCGGTTTTCTTTTGCAGCGCCTTCAACTAGCCGCTACTTTCGATGCATCGCCAGCCATTGCGCCGGCGTGTGGGCCCTTACCGGGCTGTGTGTGAAGTCGCGCAAGTTGCGTGTGATGATGACCTGCGCGCCGGCCTGTAGCGCGGCTTCCGCGAGTACAGCATCTTCGAAGTCGGAAGTTTTGGATGCCAACGCTGCGTCGAGCACCGCGCGGGTGACGGGAGCGACTTCGAACAGGACGAGGAGTTGACGGATTTGTTTGGTGGCCGCTTGCTTGCCTGCCGTCTTGCCGGCCAGATAAGCGAGTGTGGTGATGGTGGTCGCGCACAAGAGGCCGGTGATGATGCCGCGCTCAACAAGATCGAAGATCAACGCAGCATCGTTGACGAACGCTGGCCGGCCCTGCAGCACGTCCAGCACCACGTTGGTATCAACCAACACCCTCACTGGTGCTTTTTCTCCAGATAAGCGCGATAGGCGTCGCGGTCGCCGGGAGCCTTCTTCAAAGCTCCTGGAGAGGACGCGCCAAGTGCGCCGTGTAGAGCAGTGGTGATGGGTCCAAAGGCCGATCTGGCCGCCGTCCGCGCATTGGCGATGGCAACCTCGGTAGGTGGCCACAGCAGGCCACTGAGCAAGGAGACCGTGTCGGCCAGGCTGCCTGCGGTGATCCGGTTTTTGTTCAGGAAGGCTTGCCACTGCAGCAGCTTGGCGGGGTCTTCACTGAACTGGCGCGTCAAGGCGAGCGGATATTCGGTGGGGAGCGGGGTTCGCCGTCTGGCAAAGGTGGCGCCGATGGCCGCGGCCAGGGTAGTGCCATCGAGTTCCGTGCGCCGGGCTATTACCGCGAGGTCGTAGAAGTCTTTCATGCGGCTGTTCGCCTGGCCCAGCATCACCATCGCCTGATACTTCTCGGCGATCACGGTGTATACCGGGTAGGCCCGTAGAGTGGGGGCCTGGAAGTCTTTGAGCAGGGTGGGATAGACAAGCGTCTGTGGCTCTGGTGTTACAGCGTCACCAAAGCCCACGTCGATCTGCAATGCGCAGCGGGCGGAGCCAATCCGCGCCAGCAGATGGATGCGGGTGCCGCCGTAGGTGTTGTCTTCGCGAATCGCATCGGCCCTCACCGAGTTCAGGTCAAAAACGATGCCGTCACCCATGTCCATGGCGGCAATATCGCGGAAGGTGGTGATCAGATTCGCTTTGTCGTCCGGGCCGAAGCCCAGCAGGTCGGCGTCCCGCGTCGGGCGGTGCGGCTCGTCATACCAAATCGAAAAAAGCAGCGCGCCCTTGAGCAGGAACCGGTGTGCATGCGGTGAGGTACCAAGGCGCAGCAGCAGGCGCTCCAGCGCAAACCGGTTGAGCAACAGGTTGTAGTCATCCCCCCTTTGCCTTGCGAGCTTTAGCAGCCGCGCGAGGATCGATGCGGAGAGATTCTTGCTCATGCCGTCATCACCTCAAGGTAAGGCTGCATGACCCGCTCCACGCGGTTGATTTTGGCGAAGTGGCTCAGTTCGGCCATCGTGACCTTGCGGCCGCGCCAGGCACTGATGAGCGCTTCGAGCGCTACATCGAGGCCGATCTTGTTGCGGAATTTGAAGCAGTCGGTCACCGTCTTGGCAACGCTGTAGACGCGAATCGGCGCGCCGTGCTCGCGCACGATCTCGATGCCGGTCGAATACGCATCGCCACGCAGGCGCACGATGCGCAGCGCGGGCGTGTCGAGCACCGGGGTCTGTGTGGCCTCTGGCAGGGCAATCCAGACTGCATGGGGCATTTGCGTGCCGATGCCGTGAAATTGCAGCGCAGTCAGCAGGCACAGTACCGCCTTGGGCACGCGTTGGCATACCTCGATCAGCGTTTGATGCTCGGTCACGTCTGAATCGGGCAAGCTGTACAGGCCGCGCGCCACGCGATCCAGCTTGCCAGCCTGGTGCAGACTCTGCAGCAGTTGTGGTGACCAGCCTTGCGCGCGCACGTCCGCCGCGCGCAGCACACGCTGATGACGGGCAAGGTCGAGAATGCGGTTGGATTGATTCATTTGCGCATATTTTATTATCCTCATCACTTTTTTTCAAGTAATGCGAATAATAAAATACACTACCTGTGATTCTGCCCACGATCCTGCCTGAAAGCCTGATGATGGGCCTGCCCGAGAGTGTTGGTGGGTGCCGGTTTCAAGGCCATGCGCCACGAAACCTATGGTGGAAGCGGATCCCAGGCCGGTACGCCAATAAAAAAGGCCGCTCACGCGGCCCTTTTTTATTGCACGGTGGCTTTCAATTGCCGAGGATGGTCCCGACCGCAATCCCCAACGCGTCGCCATTGACCTTCTTGCCCTCTCCGAGCTTGGCCTTGGAAACATGGATGCGACCGCTCTGCGAGGTGATCACAATCTTGCCGCCGGCGCATTCGACCACTTCGCCGATCTTGCCCTTGACGGCGCCGAAGGTGACGACCTTTTCGAGTTTCGCCTCGTAGATCCACAGCTTCACGCCGTTGAAGGTGGTCCATGCGCCCGGAGCCGGGGCGCAGCCGCGGATCAGGTTGTAGACGATGGTGGAGTGATTGGCCCAGTTGATTTTCGACTCGGCGTCGCGGCACCAGCCTTCGTAGGTCGCTTGCGCTTCGTCTTGCACGGTCTCGGTGTGTTTGCCGGCCATGACGAGGTCAGCGGCTTCGATCATTGCATCGACGCCCATCGGGAACAAGCGGTCGAAATAGATGGAGCCAAGCGTGTCGTCGGGGCCGATGGCGGTTTTCTTTTGCAGGATGACTGCGCCTTCGTCGAGGCCGTCGCTGGGGCGGAAAATCGTGAGCCCAGTCTCCGTCTCGCCGCAGATGATCGGCCACGAAATCGACGAGGGGCCGCGATATTTCGGCAGCAGCGAGGGGTGATATTGAATCGTGCCTTTGGCCGGAATGTTGACGAACTCTTGCGGCGCAAATTGCAGCACATAGGCCATGATGCCGATGTCGGCATTGGCGGCTTTCATTGCTTCAATCGCTTCCGGTGCCTTGAGGGATTTGAACTGGTGGACTTTCAAACCCTTTTCCTGTGCGGCGACGCGCAGGGCGTCGGGGCGGGCGCCTTCTTTCTCTGGTGCGCAAAACACGGCGGCGATTTCATCGCCACGTGCGAGAAGCTTTTCGAGCACGGCTTTGCCGAAATCCTGCTGACCGACGATGGCTACTTTCATTTTGTTCTCCGGTGAAAAAACACGGGCACACAAAGGTGCCCGTTAATCTGAAATTACATGTCCAATCATTCAGTGACTCAGGTGGCCTGTGCGCCTGTCTCCCAAGCGGTCTCTCAGGCAGCTTTTTTGGGCGGCGCGCTGAACGCACCGGCGGTCTTGAGCGCAGCGACCTTGGCGGCGTCGTAACCGAGCACATTGGTCAGCACATCATCGGTGTGTTCACCGAGCAACGGCGAGCGCTCGATCCTGGCGGGTGACGCGGAGAGTTTGATCGGCATGCCGACGTTCCACCATTTGCCGCGCTGCGGATGGTCGAGCTCGACATACATCTCACGGCCACGGATGTGCTCGTCGGTGGCGAGGTCACTGGTGGACATGATCGGGCCGCACGGCACGTCGAGCGGATTGAGGATGGCCATCAGTTCGCGCTTGGTGTATTTCTCGGCGAACTTGTTGATCAGCGTCCACAGCAGTTGCTGGTTCTTGCGGCGCTCGGCGATGGTGGCCAGGCGCGGGTCGGTCGCCATTTCGGGCATGCCGACGTCGGCACCGATGCACTTGGCGAGCGCGCCGAACACGGCTTCCTGCACGACGATATAGAGCCAGTCGTTCGGGCCGTGCGGCTTGCAGTGAATGGCATTGCCAAGCTGCCCGCCTCCGGAGTCGTTGCCGGCGCGCGGCACATCGCCCATGTCCTTGTAGGTTGGCACCGAGTATTCGGCCATCGACTGGCGCGTCAGGCGCTGGTGGTCACGCCATTTGACGCGGCACAGGTTCATCACGCCGTCCATCATCGCGACTTCGACATACTGGCCTTCGCCCGTGCGGTTGGCTTGATGCAGGGCTGCGAGCAGGCCGATGGCGAGATGCAGGCCGGTGCCGGAATCGCCGATTTGCGCGCCGGTGACGAAGGGCGGGCCGTCGGGCACGCCGGTGGTGCTCATTGCGCCGCCCATTGCCTGCGCGACGTTTTCGTAAGCCTTGAACTCGGCGTAGGGGCCGGTCGAGCCGAAGCCCTTGATCGAACCGACGACGAGCTTGGGATTGATGGCGTGAATCTTTTCCCAGGTGAAGCCTAAGCGCTCAAGCACGCCGGGGCCGAAGTTCTCCATCATGATGTCGCATTTCTTGAGCAGGTCGACAAACACCACCTTGCCCTCAGCCGACTTCATGTTCACCGTGATCGAACGCTTGTTGCAGTTGAGCATGGTGAAGTAGAGCGAGTCGGCGCCCGGCACATCGCGCAACTGGCCGCGCGTGGCATCACCCTGCGGTGGTTCGAACTTGATGACGTCGGCGCCCATCCACGCGAGCAGTTGCGAGCAGGTTGGCCCGGCCTGCACATGGGTCATGTCGAGGATACGTACGCCTTTTAGTGCTTCCATTCTGTTCTCCAGGATTCCAGGCGGCAGCCATCGTGCGGGCTGCCGTTCATGCTGTTGCGAAGTCGTGAATTTTAGGCTGATGCTTTCTTGGCTGCCTGCGGGTTCAGACTGGTGATGCGCCCGCTCTCGGTACCCGCTCCTTCGTCGATCACGGCGTTGATGAGCGTCGGTTTGCGCGAGCTGATCGCCGCTTCCATCGCACTGCGCAACTCGGCCGGCGTGGTGGCGTGGACGCCAATGCCGCCGAAGGCTTCCATCAATTTGTCGTAGCGTGCGCCCTTGACGAACACCGTCGGCGCCACATCGGGGCCGCCGGTGGGGTTGACGTCCTTGCCGCCGTAGACACCGTTGTTGTTCATGATGACGATGCACACCGGCAGGTTGTAGCGGCAGATGGTCTCGACTTCCATGCCGGAGAAACCAAAGGCGCTGTCGCCTTCAATCGCGATCACGGGGAAATTGGTTTCGACTGCGGCCGCCACGGCGAAGCCCATGCCGATGCCCATGATGCCCCAGGTGCCGACGTCGAGACGCTTGCGCGGCTTGTACATGTCCACGATGCTGCGGGTGAAGTCGAGCGCGTTGGCGCCTTCGTTGACCAGCATGGCATCGGGGTTGGCCTTGACGATGTCGCGCACCACATTGAGCGCGCTGTGGAAATTCATCGGCGACGGATTTTTGGCCAGGGTCTCGGCCATTTTGGCGAGGTTTTTGTTTTTACGCTCTGCAATCGCGCCCAGCCATTCGGCGGAGGGCTTGCTCCAGGTCGAGCCAATGCCGGACAACAGGGCCGACACGCAGGAGCCAATGTCGCCGATCAGCGGGGCTTCGATACGCACGTTGCTATCGGCTTCGGTCGGTGAAATATCGATCTGAATGAATTTCTGCGCGCCCCAGGCCTTGTGATCCTTAGCCCCCCAGGTCTTGCCCTTGCCTTGCGAGAGCAACCAGTTGAGACGCGCACCGACCAGCACCACGACGTCAGCAGCAGGCAACACGTAAGAGCGCGCAGCCGCAGCAGATTGCTCGTGGGTATCAGGCAACAAGCCTTTTGCCATCGACATCGGCAGGTAAGGAATGCCGGTTTTTTCGATCAGCGCGCGCACGTCGGCGTCAGCCTGCGCGTAGGCGGCGCCTTTGCCAAGCAGTATCAGCGGACGCTTGGCGCTCTTGAGCAAATCGAGTGCGCGCTTGACCGAATCAGGCGCCGGGATTTGGCGAGGTGCGGGATCGACTACTTTGATGAGGGAATTCTTGCCCGCCACCGCGTCCATCGACTGCCCAAACAACTTGGCCGGCAGATCCAGATAGACCCCGCCGGGACGGCCCGACACCGCAGAGCGGATCGCACGCGCGATGCCGACGCCAATATCTTCAGCGTTAAGCACGCGAAACGCCGCCTTGCACAAAGGCTTGGCGATGGCGAGCTGATCCATCTCTTCGTAGTCGCCCTGCTGCAAGTCAACGATCTCGCGCTCGGACGAGCCGGAAATGAGAATCATCGGGAAGCAGTTGGTGGTCGCGTTGGCGAGTGCAGTGAGGCCATTGAGAAAGCCTGGTGCCGACACCGTGAGGCACACGCCGGGTTGCTGGGTGATGAAGCCGGCGATCGCCGCGGCGTTGCCGGCGTTTTGCTCGTGGCGGAACGAGATCACGCGCATGCCGGCCGCCTGCGCCTTGCGCGTCAGGTCAGTGATCGGAATGCCGGGCAGGCCGTAAATGGTGTTGAGGCCATTGAGTTTGAGGGCATCGATGACCAGATGAAAACCATCGGTGGTCGCGGATACGGCGCTCACGGCTTGCGCGGCAGCGGCAGTTGTTTCGTTCATATTGCCCATGGTGGAGGTTCTCCAGGAATACGGTGTTGTGTCATTCACAAGGCCGCTAAAAAACCGGTGGAACACCGGAAGGCGGGGAAAATCGGATCAAGGCCAGCAGGCGCCGCCACATTTGGTGCGCAGGGGAGAATATAGAAATCCCCCCTTAATTTGACCTTGATTGAAGTCAAAGATGGCGCTTGACCCAGGTCAACCAAGCGACGCCATCATTGTCGCAGGCGGCATCGAAAGCGCCCATGTACGCTCGCTTATAATTGGCTCCGCACCACCTCAGCGCCGCCGGCTCACCAGACGCAGCCGCCGCCTCCTGCCCCTGCCATACGCCCCGCACGCCCCGCAAGCTTATGACCAGCATCGCCGCCCATCCCCAGCGCAACACGATTCGCATTCAGTTAAAGCAGAACATCGTTCTCAAAAAACTGGAAGCGAAGCTGTGGGACGACCTTGAGCCCAAGCTCGAAATCATCGACTACGCCAAGGGATCGATGCTGGTGACCCAAGGCTCGGATGAGATGGAGCAGTTTTTCATTCTCGAAGGCATCCTCAAACGCGTGGTCGGCAACTCGGAGGGCAAGGAAATGATCCTGCGCCTCGCCGCTGAAACCGACATGGACACCAGCTACGCAGCGTGGCGGCTGCATACGCCGACACCCTACAGCATCGTCGCCCTCACCAATGCCCGCGTGGCCAAGATACCGATGGAAACCTGGGTCGACTTTATCGACCAGCACGCGGCGGCCAAAGATGTATTCGAGTATGAAGTGATGAGCCTCATGTCTGAAGTGATGGCGCACACGATCACCTTGCACTTGCTCGACGCGCCGGGGCGGCTGGCGCGCTTTTCACGCAAGCACGCCGACCTGATGGAGCGCATTCCAAAAAAGGAATTGGCGGCCTATCTCAACATCACGCCGGAAACACTAAGCCGCGTCAAACCGCGCGTTTAGGCTGCCCCGCTGCGCTCCAGGCGGCTGCAGGACACTGGCTGGCATGCCGGGCCTGCATGGGCCACCCGCCCTATTTGCCTTGCATGCGCGCGCGAATCGCGCCCATCAGCGGCAGGAACATGAGAATCAACCCCAGCCCGGTGAGCGTGCCGACCAGGCCGTTGGAGAAAAAGATGCCCATGTCGCCCTGCGAGCCCTTGATCGCGTTGCGGAAGTTTTCTTCAGCGCGGTCGCCCAACACCAACGCCAGCACCATCGGCGCGAGCGGGTAGTTGAGTTTGCTGAACACATAGCCCACCACGCCAAACAACAGCATCATCCACACGTCCAGCATCGAGCTGTGCACTGTGTAAGCACCGATGGCGCAAATCACGATGATGACCGGCCCGATGATCGAGAAGGGAATGCGCAGGATCATCGCAAACCACGGCACCGTGGTGAGCACGACGATGAGGCCGACGATATTGCCCAGATACATCGAGGCGATCAGGCCCCAGACGAAGTCTTTTTGCTCGATGAACAGCAACGGGCCGGGCTGCAAGCCCCAAATCAACAGCGCGCCCAGCAGTACGGCTGCGGTTGGCGAGCCCGGCACGCCAAGCGTCAGCATCGGGATCAGCGCGCTGGTGCCCGCCGCGTGCGCTGCTGTCTCCGGTGCAATTACGCCCTCGATCTCGCCCTTGCGGAAGTTCGCGCCGTTTTTCGAGAAGCGCTGCGCCAGGCCATAGCTCATGAAGGAAGCCGGCGTCGCGCCGCCCGGTACGATCCCCATCAGGCAACCGACGATGGAGCTGCGAATCGTCGTCAACCAATATTTGGGTAACTCTTTCCAGGTCTCCCACACCACGCGGAAGTTGAGCTTGCCTTCGGCGCCCTTGATCGCCATGCCTTCTTCCATGGTGCGCAAAATTTCGCCGATGCCGAACAGGCCGATCACCGCGATCAGGAAGTCGAAGCCCTTGAGCAGTTCGGTGATGCCGAAGGTCAGGCGCATCGCGCCGGTGACGGTATCGGTGCCGACGGCGGCGAGCGCAAACCCGAGCATCATCGCCACCACAGTCTTGAAAGGATTGCCCTTGGACATGCCGATGAAGGCAGCAAAGGTCAAAAAGTAAACCGAAAAATATTCAGCCGGTCCAAACTTGAGTGCGAACTTGGCAATCACCGGCGACACGAAGGTAATCAACAACACACCCACCGCTGCGCCAACAAACGATGAGGTGAACGCTGCCGTCAGCGCCTGCCCGGTCTTGCCCTGCTGCGACATCGGATAGCCGTCAAACGTAGTGGCCACCGACCACGGCTCGCCGGGAATGTTGAACAGGATCGACGCTATCGCGCCGCCAAACAACGCGCCCCAGTAAATGCAAGACAGCAGAATGATGGCCGATACCTGCCCGCCCGGCTGCTGTGCCATCGCAAAGGTGAGCGGCACCAGAATCGCAATCGCGTTCGCACCGCCGAGGCCAGGCAACACGCCGACCAGCACGCCGAGAATGATGCCGGCAAACATGAGCATGACGTTGAACCACGTCAAGACTATCGCGAACCCCCCCATCAGGGATTGCAGTTCTTCCATGTCTGCTCTCCCTTAGCCCAGTCCGAGGGCCGCTTCAAGCGGACCTTTGATCAGCGGCACCTTGAACCACAAATCGAACACCACAAAAAATCCGATCGATGTCGCCACCGCGACGCCAATCGACTTCTGCCACGAATACTTGCCGATCCAGCGCATGAAAAAACCGATATATAGAATCGATGCCACATAAATCCCAAGCGGCTGGATGAGCGCGGCAAAGACCAGCATCGGCACAAACACACGCAGCACGTCACGGGCTTGCGCCTTGGAGACGAAGCTGCCCGACTCGCGGTCACGCAGGGCGAGTACGGCGTTGACGACGGAGCCGATGCAAATGATGAGGCCGATATAGAAGGGGAAGTAACCCGCCTTGGGGCCCTCGTCCGACCATCCGGTGCCGAGGCGCAGGCTGTCCGCAATCACCAACAGGCCCAAGGCAAGAGTGACGCCACTGACGATAAGTTCCACATTGCGGTTCGATACCGCACTGGGTGATTCAGTATGCTGATCAGGTTCGGTCATGATGTTTCCGGCTCAATTGAATCGGTGGGCAATGGCCACTGGAGATGTCTTTGGGCGGGAGCAGGCACCGGGTTTGGGATACTCGCCAACGTACCAACCTGCACACGCACCAACATACCAGCGGCCGCACTCACCGCATGCCCGTATCACGCGGGCATGCGGTGTAGGGATTACTTCGCGATGAAGCCTGCGTCGCGCATCAGAAACAAGTGGCGCGCTTCTTCCTTCGCGACCCAATCGGCATACTCCTTGCCGCTCAGTGCCGTGGTGTTGAACGCGCCCTTTTCGATGAAGTCTTTCCAGTCCGCCGTCTCGCGCACTTTTTTGAACAAGTCCACGTAGTAGGCCACTTGGTCGGGCGTCACGCCGCCTGGCATGAAGATGCCGCGCAGCATCAGGTATTCGATATCCAGGCCTTTTTCCTTGCAGGTCGGAATGTCGGCCCAGCTCATGTCCTTGGTGACCTTCGTTTTGTACGGCATGCGCTTGGCATCAAACACGCACAGCGGCTTGAGCTGCCCGGCGCGCCATTGGGCCACCGCTTCAATCGGGTTGTTCACGCTCGAATCAACGTGCTTGCCGACCAGTTGCACAGCCACGTCGCCGCCGCCCTTGTAGGAAATGTAATTCCACTTGGCACCGGTCTGCTTCTCCAGCGCGACGGTGATGATCTGGTCTTCCTGTTTGGAACCAGTGCCGCCCATTTTCATTTTGCCGCCCGCCGCCTTCACCGCTGCGACAAAATCTTTGGGCTCTTTGTAAGGGGTATCGGCATTGACCCACAGCACAAACTGGTCAAGCGCCAGCATCGACACCGGTGTCAGATCACGCCAGTTGAATGGCACGCCAGTCGCGAGCGGCGTGGTGAACAGGTTGGACAATGTGATGATGACCTTATGCGGATCACCCTTGGCACTCTTGGCGTCAAGGAAGCCCTCGGCACCGGCGCCACCGCCCTTGTTGACCACCACCATTGGCTGCTTCATCAGCTTGTGTTTGGCGATGATCGCCTGGGTGATGCGCGCCATTTGGTCTGCGCCACCGCCGGTGCCGGCCGGCACGATGAACTCCACCGTCTTGGTGGGCTCCCACGCAGCGAACACAGGTGATGACCCAATGCAAGCCACACCCACTGCCGCAGCGGCAAAGAGGGGTTGAATCACTTTCTTCATGCTATCTCCTTTAACTTCCTGAATGTGCCGATCTCCTCGCACGGGAGATTTTACGGTTTCTGCGCTTACGGCATATATGCCAACAGCATAACGTGGATTAGAACAAACCGACCACCTTGCCATCGTCGTCCAGATCAATTACTTCGGCAGACGGCACCTTGGGCAGGCCCGGCATGGTCATGATGTCACCGCACACCATCACGACGAATTCGGCACCCGCTGCGAGGCGCACTTCACGCACATTCACCATGTGGCCCGAAGGCGCGCCGCGCAGTGACGCATCGGTCGAGAATGACATCTGCGTTTTGGCGACACACACCGGGTAGTGGCCGTAGCCTTCGTCCTGAAACTTCTTGATTTGCGCGCGCACCTTGGCATCGGCGGAAATATCGGCTGCCCCGTAAATTTTGGTGGCGATCTTCTTCATCTTCTCCCACAGCGGGTCGCTGTCTTCGTAGACAAAGTGGAAATTGTTTTTGCCTTCACACAGCTCGATGACTTTCTTCGCCACTTCCGCAGCACCCTTGCCGCCATCGGCCCAGTGCTTGGCCAGGATCACCGGCGCACCCAGCTTGGCGAGCTTCTCACGCAGCAGCGCATGCTCTCTGTCGGTGTCATAAATGAAGTGATTGACCGACACGACGCAGGGCATGCCGTAGTGTTCGGTGATGTTGTGGACATGGCGCTCGAGATTGGCGATACCCTTTTCGAGTGCTGCAAGGTTTTCGGTGTTTAGGGTTTTCAAGTCGGCGCCGCCGTGGTACTTAAGCGCGCGCACGGTGGCGACGATCACCACTGCACTCGGCTTCAAGCCCGTCTTGCGGCACTTGATGTCTACGAACTTTTCTGCACCCAAGTCAGCGCCAAAGCCTGCTTCGGTCACCACGTAGTCTGCCAGCTTCAACGCCGTTTGTGTCGCGATCACCGAGTTGCAGCCATGGGCGATGTTGGCGAACGGGCCGCCGTGGATGAAGGCGGGGTTGTTTTCCAGCGTCTGCACCAGATTGGGGGCAAGCGCGTCTTTGAGCAGCACGGTCATCGCGCCATGCACCTTGAGGTCAGAGGCACGGATCGCCTTCTGGTCTTTGGTGTAGGCCACCACGATATTGCCGAGGCGTTTCTTCAAATCCTTGAGCGAGGTGGCGAGGCAGAAAATCGCCATCACTTCGGAGGCAACCACAATGTCAAAACCATCCTGGCGTGGATAGCCGTTGGCAGGGCCGCCGAGGCCAATCGTGATATCACGCAGCGCGCGGTCATTCATGTCCACCACGCGCTTCCACTGAATGCGGCGGATGTCGATGCCCAGTTCGTTGCCGTGGCTGATGTGGTTGTCGATTGCCGCCGCGAGCAGATTGTTGGCCAACGCAATCGCCGAGAAGTCACCCGTGAAATGCAGGTTGATGTCTTCCATCGGCACCACCTGCGCATAGCCGCCCCCGGCGGCACCGCCCTTGACGCCGAACACGGGGCCAAGGGACGGCTCGCGCAGGGCGATGATGGCCTTCTTGCCCAGATGGTTGAGCGCGTCGCCGAGGCCCACGGTGGTGGTGGTCTTGCCTTCGCCGGCTGGCGTCGGGTTGATCGCGGTGACGAGGATAAGCTTGCCGTTGGGTTTGTCCTTGAGCGTGTCGATGAAATCGAGCGACAGCTTGGCCTTGTAGTGGCCGTAGGGCACAAGGTGTTCGTCGCTGATGCCCAGTTTGTCTTTGGCTACCTTGGCGATGCGCTGCATCGTGGCTGCTTGGGCAATTTCAATATCTGACTTGGGCATGCTGTCTCCACTCTTGGTTGGGGCAGGCCGGGCACCACACGCTTGCGATGCTCGGCTTGTATTCATGAATACGGACGCAGTTTGCGCACGCGCCATCTTGCGTGGCGCGCACGCGATCAACCTTGATTGAAGTCAATCTGCGCGATACCAATCACGCAAAACTTGACGCGCATCAATCACACCGCCTCACCATCACGTCAGCGTCGCCTCGACGCCGCCTCAAAGCCGCCTCAACGCCGCAAGCGCGCTTCCCTGCCATAGCGCCACAACCCTTGGTGGGAGCGGCTCTCAGATCTGCTTCGCCTGGGCCTGCTGCGTCTGGTTCTTCGCGCTATGCGGCTGCCAGCGTGCTCTTGCCGCCCCCATAACTGGTCAATGGCTTGAGCTTGCCGCCGCCAGTCACGCGCACCGCGCAATACTTGAACTCGGGAATCTTGCCGAATGGATCAAGCACTGGATTGGTAAGCAGGTTGGCCGCCGCTTCGTAGTAGGCGAACGGGATGAACACCGCGCCCGCTGGCGTGCTCTCGTCGGCGCGCGCCGCGAGGGACACTTTGCCGCGCCGGGATTCGACGGTGACCACATCGCCGGGTTTGATTTTCAACTTGGCAAAATCGGACGGATGCAACGCGGCGGTGGCGAATGGCTCGAGACGATCGAGCACCGTGGCACGGCGCGTCATCGAGCCAGTGTGCCAATGCTCGAGTTGGCGCCCGGTAATGAGCACGAACGGATAGTCGCGATCAGGACGCTCAGCGGCAGGGATGATGTCAGCCGGCACCAACTTGGCGCGCCCGGTCTCGCGCGGGAAATCTTCCGTGAATACTACGGACGTGCCAGGGTCGCCTTCGTTCTCGCACGGATAGGTCACACTTGACTCGCGTTCCAGGCGCTCCCAGGTAATGCCGGCAATCGACGGCATGGCGCGGCGCATTTCGTCGAACACCTGCGCGACACCGCTCTCTTCGCCCGTGTAGTTCCAGCCGCAGCCCATGCGGTTGGCGAGTTGCTGAATGATCCACAGGTCCTGCCTGGCATCGCCCGGCGCGTCGAGTGCGCGACGGCCCAATTGCACCATGCGGTCGGTATTGGTGACCGTGCCGGTCTTCTCGGGCCACGCGGATGCGGGCAGCACCACGTCGGCGAGATACGCGGTTTCGGTCATGAAGATGTCCTGCACCACGAGGCAGTCGAGCGAGGCCATCGCTTCGCGCGCGTGATTGAGGTCGGGGTCGGACATCGCCGGGTTTTCCCCTTCGACATACATGCCGCGAATTTTTTGCGGGTCGGTATCCGGCGCGAGTGCCTTGTTCATCACCTCGACCACCGTGAGGCCGGGCGTCTTGTCGAGCGTGCGGCCCCAGAGCTTTTCAAAGCGCGCATTGGCTTCCGCGTTATCGACGCGCTTGTAGTCGGGGAACATCATTGGGATGAGGCCCGCGTCAGACGCACCCTGCACGTTGTTCTGGCCGCGCAGCGGATGCAGGCCGGTGCCGGGCCGGCCGATCTGGCCGGTAATCATCGACAGTGCGATCAGGCAGCGTGCGTTGTCGGTGCCGTGTACGTGTTGCGAGACGCCCATGCCCCACAAAATCATCGAGCCTTTGGAGGTGGCAAAGGCGCGTGCGACCTCGCGAATCGTCTCGGCAGGAATGCCGCAAATCTTCTCCATCACTTCAGGTGCGTAACCCTTGACGTTGTCGCGGATCGCCTCGTAGCCACTGGTGCGGTCAGCGATAAACTTCTTGTCTACCAGGCCTTCGGCGACGATCACGTGCATGATCGAGTTGAGCAGCGCGACATCAGTGTCGGCCTTGAATTGCAGATAGCGCCAGGCCAGACGGTGCAAATCATTTTTGCGCGGGTCGGCGATGATGAGCTTGGTGCCGTTCCTGACCGCGTTTTTCATCCAGGTCGCGGCGACCGGATGGTTGGAGGTGGGGTTGGCGCCGATCACCAGAATGACCTCGGCCTTGACCACGTCCGATACCTGGTTCGACACGGCACCCGAGCCGATGCCTTCCAGCAGGGCCACTACCGATGAGGCGTGGCACAAGCGGGTGCAGTGATCGACGTTGTTGCTGCCGAAACCAGTGCGCACCAGCTTTTGGAACAAATAGGCTTCTTCGTTGCTGCCCTTGGCCGAGCCAAAACCGGCCAGCGATTGCTTGCCGTGGGTGTCGCGAAGGGCTTTCAGTTTGTTGGCGGCGTAGTCGAGGGCCTCGTCCCAGCTCGCCTCGCGGAAGATAGCCGCGAGATTGTCCGGGTCCATCGAGAACTCACCCGACTTGGGCGCGCCGTCGCGGCGGATCAAGGGCTTGGTCAAGCGCTGCTTGTGATGCACATAGTCAAAGCCGTAGCGACCCTTGACGCACAGGCGGCCGTGATTGGCCGGGCCGTCGCGCCCGTCCACATGCAGAATCTTGTTGTCCTTGATGTTGTAGGTGAGCTGGCAACCCACGCCGCAATACGGACACACTGAATCGATTTTCTTGTCGATCACCGACATACCGACATTGCGCGCCGGCATCAACGCACCGGTGGGGCAGGCTTGTACGCATTCGCCGCAAGCGACGCAGGTGGAGTCACCCATCGCGTCGTCGAGGTCGAACACGATTTTGGCTTGATCGCCGCGCATCGCAAAGCCGATCACATCGTTGACCTGTTCTTCACGGCAGGCGCGCACGCAGCGCGTGCATTGAATGCAGGCGTCGAGATTGACGGCAATGGCCGGGTGTGAGAGATCAGCCAGCGGCGCAGTGGTGCGCGCAGCCTCGGAACCATCAGAGGTGGAGCCATCAGCCCGGAAAACCTTGGTCACCAAGGGTTTGCGGGCAGTGACATTGAGCTTCTTGGCCCAGAGGTCGAGTTCCGAATCCGGCGCGTAAGCGTTCGCGGGCATGTCGGAGAGCAGCAATTCGAGCACCATCTTCTGCGACTTTTCGGCGCGCGCGGAATTGGTGGTGACTTCCATGCCCGAGATGGCGGCGCGGCAGCACGAGGGCGCCAGCACGCGCTCACCCTTGACCTCGACCACGCAGGCGCGGCAGTTGCCATCGGCACGCAGGCCGTCCTTGTAACAAAGGTGGGGAATCGCCACGCCCGCGCGCCTGGCGGCGTTGAGGATCGATTCGCCATCGAAGGCTTCAACAGTTTTGCCGTTGAGTTGAAACTCGATCACTTCCTGCGGCACTTCCAGTTTGTTTGGGGCATTCATCTCAGACCTCGTGCGGGAAGTATTTAGTGACGCAACGGATGGGGTTGGGTGCGGCCTGACCGAGACCGCAGATGGACGCATCGCCCATCACCACGCTCAAGTCTTCGAGTGTTTCCTGATCCCACTTCTCAGCCTCCATCAGGTGCGCGGCCTTGGCGGTACCGACGCGGCAGGGCGTGCATTGCCCGCACGACTCGTGCTCGAAGAAGTGCATCATGTTTTTGGCCGCATCGCGCGCCTTGTCGCGGTTCGACAAAATCATCACCGCGGCCGAGCCGATGAAACAGCCGTGCGCTTGCAAGGTATCGAAATCGAGCGGCACGTCACCAAGCGCCGCAGGCAGGATGCCGCCCGATGCGCCTCCCGGCAGGTAAGCGTAGAACGTGTGGCCGCTTGGCATGCCACCGCAATACTCGTCGATCAATTGCCGCACCGTGATGCCCGCCGGCGCCAGATGCACGCCGGGCTTGTTGACGCGGCCCGACACCGAGAACGAGCGCAGGCCCTGGCGCCCGTTGCGCCCGAACGCCGCAAACCATGCCGGCCCGCGTTCCAGGATGTCGCGCACCCAATACAGCGTTTCGAAATTGTGTTCGAGCGTGGGGTAGCCGAACAGGCCGACCTGCGCCACATAGGGCGGACGCAGACGCGGCTCGCCGCGCTTGCCTTCAATCGACTCGATCATCGCCGACTCTTCACCACAGATGTAGGCGCCGGCTCCGCGCCGCAGCTCAATCTGCGGCAGCGCGCAGGGTGGATCGGCCCGCAGCTTCCTGATTTCTTTTTCCAGAATCGCGCGGCAGCCGTGGTACTCGTCGCGCAGGTAAATATAGATACTGCCCACCCCCGTCGCCCAGGCAGCAATCAGCATGCCTTCGAGAAAACGGTGCGGATCGCGTTCCAGATAGGTGCGATCCTTGAAGGTGCCCGGTTCGCCTTCGTCGATATTGACGGCCATCACCTTCGGGCCTTGTTCGGCGCGCACGATGCGCCACTTGCGGCCTGTGGGAAAGCCCGCGCCGCCGAGGCCGCGCAGGCCTGAGTGCTCCATCTTGGCGATCAGTGCTTCGACATCCTGCTGGCCTGCGAGACCCGCCGCCGCGAGCGCGTAGCCGCCCGCCTTGCGATAGGCCGTCAAGCCGGCGTAGGCGGGCGTCACGTCTTCCACCACGCCCAACCCTTTGCGCGGATCAATCAACGTCACTGGATCGAACTGCGCTTTGTCATTGGCCTGCGGATGGTGCACATCTTTTTGCTTGACCAGACGCGCCACTTTTTCGGCAGTCGCACAGGCCACGGCATGCTGGCCCACGGCCACCGCAGGCGCTTGCTCGCAGCGGCCGATGCAGGGGGCGGGAATCACGCGCACCGATTTACCCAGCAGCGCCGGCAAGCGCTTGAGCAAGTCTTGCGCGCCGGCCATCTCGCAGGACAACGATTCGCACACGCGCACGGTGATCGCGGGTGGCGCAGCGGCACCATCCTTGACGATATCGAAGTGGTGATAGAAGGTCGCGACCTCGTAGACCTCGGCCATCGACAGGCGCATCTCTTTGGCCAGTGCCACCAGATGGCGGCTGGACAGATGGCCGAACGCGTCCTGCAGTTTGTGCAAGTGCTCAATCAGCAGATCACGGCGGCGCGGCGCGGCGCCGAGCAGACCACGCACTTCAGCAAGCGACGTGTCGTCGGCCTGACGGCCCTTTGGCCCGGTCTTGAGCCGCAGTTGGCGTTCAACGGCTTGCAGCGGAATGAGGTGCGAACTACCCATGATGTGTTGACCTGTTTGGTTTGACGCGAAAATGTGACGCAGGCGGCGGATACGCTGCGCCGGAATCATTCTGGAACGGCAACGTCGCGCGCTGAACTCTGCCCGGAGAGTAGAAGGCGCGCCGCCTTGCGGCATTGACTATGGTCAAACTGCTGAAGCCGCACTTGATATGGCGCAAGCGCGCAGCGCGGCAGCCTAAAATTTGATCGGCGGGAACAGATCGTCGAGCGGTGCCTCTTCTTCGATAGGCTGCGCTTCGAAGCCACCGGAAATTTCCACCGTTTTGTCAAAGTCTTCGGGTGGCAGGTTGCGCATTTTTACCGCGCCGGAAAACATCGACGCCGGCGGCGCTGCGCTGCTGGCGGGTTGCAAGCTCTCGGTGAAGCCCTCCGCGTCGCTCGCCGACGCGCCAAATCCACCCGACAGCGAGACTGTTTTGTCGGGGTCAAATTCAGGCATCTTGCGCGGCGCGGTTTTTGCCAGTCCCGGATGGGCAGGCGCTGTCCCCAGGGAGAAAGGCGCCAGGAGCGGCTCTGCGGGCATATCGTCATCAGGCAGAGAAGGCACCGCAAAGTCTGCCGCATCAAACGCACTGGTCTTGTCAAACTCGGGCGCAAGATCTGTGGTCAGCACGCCGTGGTCAGGCTTGGGTGGCGCGGCAGGCGGCACAGGCACCGGCCGAGCAGCCGGAGCGGCGGACCCAGGACGCGCTGCGGGCGAACGTTCCGCAGGCGCTGGCGCCAAGGATGGCACCGGCGGCATCGCAAAATCCGCCGCGCTGAAGGCCGTGGTGGCCGAATACTGCGGTGCCATTTCGGCTGTCGCCGTACCAGCGGGAGACTCGTAGTCGCTCACCGAAAACGCCGTCGTGCCGGCAAAATTGGGCGCCATCTCTGATGTAGCCGCCCCTTCGTGCAGATCGAACAATGGCGCAGCATCAGCGGACATGGCGTCCGGCAACTGATCGGAGGGAAGTTCCAGCGCAGTCGTCGACATGAAATTGGGTGCCATTTCACTGGTCGAGAACGCGGTCGTAGCCGAATAGTTCGGCGCCATCTCGGTGGTGAGCATGCCGTTCAATGCGGCATCGTCCTTGCCACGTGGCGGCGCTGGCAGGATGCGATCCTCGTCGGGCAGCAGCAGCGGCACGTCGGTAAAGTCGGTGGTCGCAGACGAGTCCAGATGAAATGCTGCCGGCGGCTCGGGCGCGCGGCCCAGCGCCGCCTGCGCGATTGCTGCGGCTGCCGACGCCGGCATTGGCTGCACCACAACGGACGTGGGGCGAGGCTGTGCTGGCGCAGGGGACAGCGGCAAAGTGGGGGCAGCGGGCGCGGCGGCAACGCTGGTCGCCGTGGGTGCCGCGGGTACCGTTGCAGATCTCAACGGCGCTGCCGTTGGTGCGGGCTGGGCCGCAGCCGCGTTGGCATCGACCCCGGCAAACACGCCCCAGCCGAGCGGATTTTCCGGTGCCGCAGCCGCCGCCGGTGCCGGCGTTGGTGACGGTGCCGCACCTGCCAGTGCGGCCGACTCCACGACGACGGGCTCCGGGGCCGGATGAATCGCCATGGGGCTCTGCGCACGGGCGAGGCGGATGGCAGCCCGCAGGCGCTTGAGCACTGATTCCATCGCCAGACGGTTGACGACCTCCGCCAATTCCTCGGTGGCATATTCAAACGCCACCGGGTGCACTTCGAGATAGACTACGTTGTCGAGCGTGGTGGCAGTACACATGCGCCGGGGGGCACCCTTGTCGAGCCATTCGGTGGCGCCGACAAAATCGCCGCGCGCGGCAATCGTGAAGGCGCGATCGCTGTTCTCCAGCTCGACCAATCCCTTGACGACGATGCCGAACGAATTGCCCTCTTCGCCTTCACGCATGATGACGGTGGCGGGCGGCAGCTCACGCCAGCTTGAGGCACGCAGCAGCTCCCAGATATCGAGATCGTCGATGTCGCCGAGGGCCGTGATGGCGCGCAGGGCTTTCCAGCGCACATCGAGATTCACCGTCTGCGAGACTTTGACGCGCTGATACGGCGCATCCGACAAGTCCTTGGCAAAATTGGCGCCCAGGCGGTAGCGCGAATACAAATCCTTTTCCATCGCCTTGGCGATCACCAGATCGGTGAACGCCGGCAGTTCCGGGTTGAGCTGGGTCACCGGCACCGGCGACATGTTGATGATCTGGTAAATCAGCGCCGCAGTGTTTTTCGCGCGAAACGGCAAACGCCCGGTGAGGAGCTGATAGAACATCACGCCCAGTGAGTACAGATCAGTCTGGTGATTGAGGGTATAGCCCTTGATCTGCTCCGGGCTCATGTACGACGGCGACCCCAGACCGTTGATATAGGTTGAGTCGATATCAACGTTCTTCTTGATATTGAGTGCAAGGCCGAAGTCCATCACCTTGATCTCGCCATTCGTGCACAGCATCACGTTGGCCGGCTTGATGTCGCGATTGACCACACCGCGCCGGTGCGCGTAATCAAGCGCCACCGCCACCTTGTGGATGATGTCCACCACTTGCTGCACTGGTAACAGCTTGTCGAGGGACACAAAGCTATCCAGCGTCTCGCCCTCCAGATGCTCCATGATCAGATAAGCGCGATCGTCTTCTACCTTCCAGTCGAACACCTTGGTGATGTTGGGATGATCGAGTTGCGAAGCCACCCATGCTTCGGTCGCAAACAGCTTGCGAAATCGACGCGAGAGCTTGGTCGATTCGTCGGTGAAATTGACTACCTTGACCGCGACCCGCTGTGGCGTGGCCACGCCTTCGGCAGGCATCAGATCAGGAAAGTCCCCTCCGAGCGAGGGATCAGCCGCTGCCGCGCGCTCAAACTTCTTGACCGCGAGATAAACAGTCGAGGTTGCGCCACGCCCGAGTTCACTCACGGCGTGGAATTCGCCAAAGCGCGGCCCGTCTGTTTGTTCAATGTCTTCCATACAACGCCAACATTAGCATAAACACCCACTTGCTTTGCGCAGGCGCATGGCATCCGCCAGCTGGCTGGGATATACTGATTTTTCTCAAGGGAGCAGAGACTTCCGGAAATTTTTACCCCCCCAACCAAATCGGAGATACAACCTCATGCAGCGTCGCGATTTTGTCAAACACGGCGGTCTCGCCGGTATCCTTGCAGCTGGTGCCGCACCGGCTGCTTATGCCCAAGGGCAAACCTTCAACTGGCGCATGACGTCGAGCTTCCCCAAAAGCTTGGACACGCTTTACGGCGCCAATGAGCAAGTCGCCAAGCGTGTCAGCGAATTGACCGGCGGCAAGTTCACACTGCGCACCTTCGCGGCGGGCGAGATTGTCCCCGGCCTGCAGGTGCTCGACGCCGTGCAAAACGCCACCGTCGAAGTCGGCCAGACTGCGCTCTACTACTACTTCGGCAAGGATCCGGCGTTTGGCTTCGCCAGCTGCCTGCCGTTCGGTCTCAACACACGCCAGCAAAATGCATGGTGGTATTTCGGCGGCGGCGAACAACTCTACGCCGAGTTTCTGAAGAAATACAACTGCGTGGGCTTCCCGGGCTACAACACGGGTTGCCAGATGGGCGGCTGGTACCGCAAGGAAATCAAGTCGGTTGCCGATATCAAGAACCTGAAGATGCGCATTGGCGGCCCCGGCGGAGTGATCCTTGCAAAAATGGGTGCCACGCCTCAGCAAATCGCCGGCGGTGACATTTACCCGGCACTTGAGAAGGGCACGATCGATGCGGCAGAATGGGTGGGACCGCACGACGACGAGAAACTCGGCTTCAACAAGGTTGCCAAGTTCTTCTACGCGCCGGGCTGGTGGGAGTGCAATTCGATGGGTCACTTCATCGTCAATGACAAAGCCTGGGCCAGCCTGCCCAAGGAATACCAGTACGCCTTTACCACGGCGTGTCACGAAGCCAATGTGATGACCATGGCCAAGTACGACCACCTCAACCCGATCGCACTGCGTAAATTGCTCGCTGCTGGCACCCAATTGCGCGTCTTCCCGCGCGACGTCATGCTGGCAGCCTACAAGGCCTCGAACGACCAGTATGCGGAGTGGGCCGACAAGTTCCCCGAGTTCAAGAAGATGTATGAGCCGTGGTCGAAATACCGTACGGATCAGGCAGGCTGGTCGCGGGTTGCGGAAGGTACCTTCGACAGTTTCATGGGGTCGATCAGTGCCGGCACGGGAGCAGGCAAAAAGGCCTGATCAGGCGGCTGCCAGCAGCTTGTTCGCAAGACAAAAAGCCCGCCATATGGCGGGCTTTTTTTTGGGCAGTGTCGATACGCACTTCCCGCCGCCCTCGGAGGCTGCGCGCCATGGGGGCTGGCACAAACAAGGAAAACGCCGGGACCCACCCGGCGTTTTTCAATTGCAGTGCAGCCGCACGACAGGCACTCCCTATTTTTTTGTCGCCTCTTGAGCCGGTGCTGCGCCACTACCCTCTGGGGGCTTGGCTTCGCCAGGCTTGCTGCTGTCTTCGGCCGGCGCATCCTTGGCGGCATCCGCGCCGCCCAATGATTTCTGCAGATCGCCCATCGCCTGCTCCTGCGATTTTTGCTCATCGGCTGCATCCTTGGCAGCATCGCCTGAACCGGCGTCCGAGGGCAACTCGATCCTGACCTTGTCGAGATCGACGTCGAGATCCTTGTCGAGGAATACCGTCACCAGCTTCGGCATCAACACCACCATCGCCACCATGATCAATTGCATGATGACAAACGGGATCGCACCCCAATACATATCGGTGGTCTTGACTTCCTTCGGTGCCACGCCGCGCATATAGAACAGCGCAAAGCCGAATGGCGGGTGCATGAACGAGGTCTGCATGTTGACGCACAGGATCACGCCAAACCAGATGAGAGCAGCGCTCTCGCCCACGATCGGCGCGAGCATTTTTTGCGCAACCGGTGCCAGCATCGGGACGATGATGAAGGCAATCTCGAAGAAGTCGAGGAAGAACGCGAGGAAGAAGACAAACAGATTCACCACCAGCAAGAAACCCCACGGCCCGCCCGGTAGGCCGGTGAGCAGGTGCTCGACCCAAACGTTGCCGTCCACGCCCTGGAACACGATCGAGAAACAGGTCGAGCCGATCAGGATGAACGACACCATCGCGGTGATGCGCGCGGTTTGCTGATAGGCCTGCCGCAGCAGATTGCGCAAATCAACGATCATCACCGCGCGGTAGCACATCCAGGCCACGCTGAGATAGACAATCGTGAACATGCCCTGAAACAGCAGGGACTTGGGTTGCCAGTAGAAGGCCGCAACGCCGCCGAACACCGCCACCACACCCACCTGGAAGAAGCGCAGACTAAAAGGGCCAAGGTCCTTGTGGCGCACCACCGCCAGCACGATGGCGCCAATGGCGCCCATCGCGCCCGCCTCGGTTGGCGTCGCAATGCCGAACATCATGGTGCCGAGCACCAAAAAGATCAGCACGGCAGAAGGCACGATGCCGGCCAGACATTTTTTCCACAGCGGCCAGCCCACCAGCGTGAGGTCTTCCTTGGGAATCGCCGGCAGGTAATGCGGCTTGACGATTGACAACAGGAAGGTATACGCCGCGAAGAACGCAATCTGCATCAGTGACGGGCCCCATGCGCCCAGATACATGTCGCCGACTGACTTGCCGAGCTGGTCAGCCAGCACCACCAGAACCAGCGACGGCGGCACCAGCTGGGTGATCGTGCCCGACGCCGCCAGCACACCGGTGGCGTAGCGCATGTCGTACTTGTAGCGCATCATGATCGGCAGGGAAATCAACGTCATCGCGATCACCTGCGCTGCCACCGTGCCGGTCACTGCGCCGAGGATGAAGCCGACGATGATGACCGAGTATCCGAGGCCGCCACGCACCGTGCCGAACAACTGGCCCATCGATTCGAGCATGTCCTCGGCGAGTCCGCACCTCTCCAGGATCGTCCCCATGAAGGTAAAGAACGGGATCGCCAGCAGCAGATCATTGGACAGGATGCTGCCGAAAATGCGTCCGGGAATCGCCTGTAAAAAGGCGGGAGTGAAGTAGCCCCATTCGATGGCAAAAAAGCCGAAAAACAGACCAACGGCCGCCAATGAAAACGACACCGGGTAGCCAAACAGCATGAACACCACCAGCCCCGCGAACATCAGCGGCGGCATGTACTCGATAGCAATCATTGGTCGGGCCTTTCGTATGCGGCCAGCTCAACCTTGAGGCCTTCGAGAACGGCAATGCGTTTGATGATTTCAGACAGCCCCTGCAAGAACAGCAGGAAAAATCCGAGCGGGATCAGAAATTTCACAGGCCAGCGCAACAGCCCGCCGGCATTCGTCGAAATCTCATTGCGGAACCATGATTCGTGAAAGAACGGCCACGAGTAATAGCCGATCACCGCGCACGCCGGCAGCAGAAACAGCACGCCGCCGATGATGTCGACCCACGCCTGCATCTTGGGCGAAAGCTGCATGTAGAACACGTCCACGCGTACGTGCTCGTTTTTCTGCAAAGTGTAGGACGCGCCCAGCATCACCACCACGGCAAACAGGTACCACTGGGCTTCGAGCCAGGCGTTGGAACTGATGTCGAAGGCGTAGCGGATCATCGCGTTGGCCGCGCTGATCACACACGCGAGCAGCACGCTGGCGTTGGCGAGAATGCCGAGCTTGGCATTGCCCCAGTCCACCACCTTGGAAAACTTGAGGAGGTATTCCATTGCACCTTGTCTCCGTTCAAAATTTTATGGTTGGCAGCTTCTGACGTGAGCCGCTTGCAAAACATATCTGACCGCTGCTGCAATTTTCCGCAACCGCAGCCTTGGGACCGCAGTCTTGGAGCAGTCTTGCTATGGGTTGGACGAAAGCCCGCGATTCTACCGGTTTCGGCTTAACCCACTTTTAAGGAGCGGCCATTGAACTGCGACGCTACGGCACTACGCCGCCGATTGACCCGCTCACACATTGTTGCGCCAGCCTCACTCGCCCGCAACCGTCATGCGCTCGATCAACACCGAACCCGCCGTCGTGCTGCCGCGCGTAATCAGATCACTGCCCACCGCCCCGATGCCGAGAAACATGTCTTTGAGATTGCCGGCAATCGTGATCTCCTCAACCGGATGCACGATCTCGCCCTTCTCAACCCAAAACCCGGCAGCGCCGCGCGAGTAGTCGCCGGTCGTCATGTTGACGCCGTGACCGATCAGGTCGGTGACCAGGAGGCCAGTGCCAAGGCGTTTCAGCATGGCAACGAAATCGTCACGCACAGTCGGCTGCAACACCAGGTTGTGGCTGCCGCCAGCGTTTCCTGTGCTGGTCATGCCGAGCTTGCGCGCCGAATAACTGCCGAGGAAGTAGCCCTTCAACTCGCCATTGCGCACGATGTCGCGCTTGTGCGTAGCCACGCCTTCGCCGTCGAACGGCCCGCTGGCGAAACCTTTGCGCACATTCGGGTCTTCGGTGATGGTGATGTTCTTCGGGAAGATTTTTTTACCGAGCGCGTCAAGCAAAAACGTGGTCTTGCGATACAGGCTGCCACCGCTCACTGCGGAGACCAATGAGCCCACCAAGCCTGTTGCGAGCGGCGCCTCGAACAGCACCGCGCATTGGCGGGTCGAAATGCGGCGGCTGCCAATTCGCGCCAGCGCGCGGCGCCCGGCGTAGTCGCCGATCTTCGCACTCGCCGGGAAGTCATTGGCATCGCGCGCCGAGGCGTACCAGTCGTCGCGCTGCATCGCATTCTTGGCGCGCGCCGACTTGGCCGCGATCACCGACACCGAAACATAGTGGCGCGACGACGGGTAACCGCCGGCAAAGCCGTGGCTGTTGGCGTAGACAAACTGCGATTGCTGCGCCGACACGCTCGCGCCTTCCGAGTTGCGGATCATCGGGCTGACCCTGAACGCCGCCGCTTCGGTCTCGCGCGCGATCTCGATGGCGCGCGGCACATCAACATTCCACGGGTACAGCAGATGCGGATCGGCCACGTCCCGCGCCAAGAGCGCCGGATCGGCCAAGCCCGCGCAATCGTCCTCAGCCGTGAAGCGCGCGATGTTGCGCGCCGCTTCCACCGTGGTCTTCAACGCGGCAGCCGAAAAATCCGAGGTGCTGGCAAAGCCTTTGCGCTGGCCGATGTACACGGTGACCGACACGCCCTTGTCGCGATTGTGTTCAATCGTCTCGACTTCGCCCTTGCGCACCGAAACCGAGAGACCCACCCCTTCAGAAATTTCGACTTCGGCCGCAGTCGCGCCTTGGCTTTTGGCTTGCGCGAGCACATCAACCGACATGTTGCGCAGGTGATCGGGGGAGAACGAGAAACGGGGAGTGGACATGTAGGGCGCGAAGGAGGTGGTGAAGCAGAGGGCGAATCTATAATTATAGGTGGCAGCGCTTCTTCGACTGAAGCCGTTGCACCAGGCGCGGCCTGCCGTCTCAGTCGCACCCGGCGGCGCCCATCGTCCCATCAGACCAGGCGCCGTCCCACCGATCCGCTGCTCCCGTGCGCTCTTCACCCTTAACGGCACCCTTAACGGCACCCTTCACGGCACCCACTCATGTCCACCCACTCGCGCGGCACCTTGATCGACCCCACCAAGTCGGAGCACGACGACTTCGACTACGGCGACCGCCCGAGCAAATCGCAAAAGAAGCGCGACAGCACGGCGGCACAAGACCTCGGCGCAAAAGTCGCCGAACTCTCGCGCGACAAAATTGAATCCCTCTGCCTGCCGGAAAAATTGCAGGACGCCCTGATCGAAACCGCGCGCATCACCGCGCACGAGGGCAAGCGCCGCCATCTGCAACTGATCGGCAAACTAATGCGCGGCATCGACACGGAACCGATCCGCGCCGCACTCGAAAAGTTCGCCGGCACCTCAAAGCAGGAAATCGCTGATATGCATCTGGCCGAGCGCTGGCGCGAGCGGCTGCTCAAAGATACCGAAGCCTTCGCCTTGTTCGCCAACGACTACCGTGAGGTTGACCTGCAACAACTGCGCACCATGATCCGCAATGCGCAAAAAGAGCAGGCGCAAAACAAACCACCGCGCGACTTTCGCAAGATCTATCAGGTTGTGCGCGATGCAATCGATGCCCGGAGAGCCGCTTCCACCAACGGTTCCATCGATACCATCGCGGGCGGTGAAACAGCGGGGCCAGGCGCGGCGATGCAGGTGACCGCGGCGACCCCGGCGACCCCGGCGGTTCCGGCGGCCCCGAGCGTCACGCCAAGCGCAGACGCCCCACCGCGCAGCCCCGCCGCGAAAAAATACAAGAAAGCCTCTACATGAACTTGCTCGACCGCCCGCTCAGAGTGGGCCTCATTTCCGCCAGCGACCGGGCGTCAAGCGGTGTGTACCAGGACGAAGGCCTGCCCAGCCTCAAGTCGTGGCTTGATGGCGCGCTCCTCACGGCCTGTGACTCCGTGGAGCGGTTGATCCCCGACGTGCAGGCCACCATCGAAGCCACGCTGATCGAACTCGTCGATCAGGAACGCTGCGACCTCGTCCTCACCACCGGCGGCACCGGCCCGGCCATGCGCGATGTCACACCCGAAGCCACGCTCGCCGTCGCCCACAAGGAGATGCCCGGTTTCGGTGAACAGATGCGCCAGATCAGCCTGCGCTTTGTGCCCACCGCGATCCTCTCGCGCCAGATCGCGGTAGTTCGTTACCACCCGGACAAACGATCCGGCGCCCTCATCATCAACCTGCCAGGCCAGCCCAAAGCGATCAAGGAAACCCTCGAGGGCCTGCGTGACAAAGACGGCACGCTCGTCGCTGGCGGCATCTTCGCGGCAGTGCCATATTGCATCGACCTCATTGGCGGGCCCTATATCGAAACCGATGAGGCCGTCTGCAAATCCTTTCGCCCCAAAACTGCCGTGCGCGCGCGCGAGACGTTGCCGCTGGTCAAAACCTCAACAAGGAACCCAACATGAGCAATCTGCTCGAATGCGTTGAAGTCGCCACCGGCCCCGCCCCCGTTGCCAGTGTGATCTGGATGCACGGCCTCGGTGCCGACGGCTACGACTTCGTCCCCGTCGTCAAGGAACTGGAGATCAACAAACTGCGCGGCCTAGAAGCCGGCGTGCGCTTCATCTTCCCGCACGCGCCGATGCGCCCGGTCACCATCAACAACGGCATGGTGATGCGCGCCTGGTACGACATCAAGATGGTCGACCTCATGCGCCAGGAAGACGAAGCGGGATTGCGCGCCAGCCAGGCTGAGTGCGAAAAACTGATCGCCAACGAAGTCGCACGCGGCATCCCGGCCAAACGCATCGTCCTCGCCGGCTTCTCGCAGGGCGGCGCGATCACGCTGCAAACCGGGCTGCGCCACAAGGAGCGCCTCGCGGGCCTGATGGTGCTCTCAAGCTACCTGCCCATCGCCTCCTCGGTGGCGGGCGAGATGGCCTCGGCGCACAAAGACCTGCCCATCTTCATGGCCCACGGCACGCATGACCCGATGATCGCTCTCGCCCGCGCGACGGCGTCACGTGACCAACTCAAGCAGCTTGGCTACAACATCGAATGGAAGGAATATCCGATGGAGCATTCGCTCGCGATGGAGGAAGTGCGGGATGTGCGCGGGTGGTTGGGGCGCGTCCTCGGATCGGGCCAGTAAGCATCTAGGGACACACTGAACAAGTAGCTGTGTAGACGAAGCCATTCAAGCGCAAAGCTGATTTGATGAATTTTGAGGCCAAATTACCCGGAAACGAGGGGGATTCCCCCGGTATTTCCCTACGCAGGACGCACCTCTCCTGTGAG
>JANPAR010000175.1:0-2556 GCA_031430015.1 Burkholderiales bacterium | reverse complement strand
CGCGATTGCGCGAGCTTGAAGGCGTAACGCTGCACGCGCTCGACGCCAACGCGCGTCATCATCGACACGTCGGTGGCGACTTCAATCGGATGGCCCTGGTGCGCGCGCCCGCCGATGCCGCTGTATTCGCCCTCGGAGTTTTCGCGCACGATCACCCAATCGAGGTCTTCACGTTTGCAGCGCGCCAGCGGCGTGTCAATGCCGGGCAGGATGCGCGTCGGGCGCACATTGGCATATTGATCAAACCCCTGGCAGATTTTCAGGCGCAGCCCCCACAGGGTGATGTGGTCGGGAATGTCCGGGTCGCCGGCTGAGCCGAACAGGATCGCGTCTTTCTTGCGCAGGGGTTCGAGGCCATCAGCCGGCATCATCACGCCGTGCTTGCGGTAGTAGTCGCCGCCCCAGTCGAAGGATTCGAATTCAAAGCTGAAGCCGCTTTGATTGGCGGCAGAGGCTGCGAGTGCTTCGAGCACTTGCTGGCCGGCGGGGACCACTTCCTTGCCGATGCCGTCGCCGGGGATGCAGGCGATGCGATAGGTTTTCATGACAAATCCAGGCTGAAATTTTTGCAGCGCGAATTGTAGTCTGGGGCGGCACCCATGGCGTCTAGCGCTCCTGCGGCTTGGTCACCACGTCAAGCCCGGCTTCTTTCCACGCATGCATGCCGCCCGCAACGTTGACCGCATTGTGAATGCCGCGCGTGGCCAGCTCGCGTGCTGCCAGCATCGAGCGCCGGCCTACGCGGCAGATCAGGTAGAGCTTGCCGCAGCCGGCGGCCAGCTGGGACATGTGGCCAAAATCATCGTGCCGCACCGGTACCGCGCCGGCGACGTGTGATTGCGCAAAATGAATGTCATCGCTCAGGTCCAGCAGCAAGGCGCGGTCGTCGCTGCGCAGCGCCGCCGACAGGGCCGTGACCTGCACCGACGCCCACGGCGCATCGCCCTCGGCGAGCGCGCCGGCATTGCGGTTGAGCGGCACCGCTTCATCGATGCGCTTGGGGCGTGGCAGGTTGAGTGCGGCCATCAGCGCGACAAAGTCGTCCTCCGTGGTACCGGCGAGGCGCGGATTGGCGGCACGCTCGGCACCAATACTGCTCTCGGTGCGGCCCTTGTAATCGTGTGCGGGAAACACGCGCATTGCGTCGCCGAGCGTGAACAGTTGTTGCGTAATGCTGGTGTAAAGCGCATGCGCATCGCCGTTCTGAAAATCGGCGCGTCCGCAGCCGCCGATCAACAGGGTGTCGCCGGTAAACACGCGGTCGCGCCAGACGAAGCACATGCTGCCTGGTGTGTGTCCGGGAGTGGCAATCACACGCAGCGATTCATCGCCAAACTCGATCGTGTCGCCATCGTTGAGCGGGTGATCGAAACCGGTCGCACCGCAGGCTTCACCGACGGCGGTGAAGGCGCCGGTGGCAATCTTGAGCGCATTGGCGCCGGTGACGTGATCGGCGTGGACGTGGGTGTCGAGGATCCACTTGAGTTTGAGATTGGCATCACGCAGCACCTTGAGGTCACGCTCGCGTTGCTCGAGCACCGGGTCGATGATGACGGCATCCAATGTGGTGTCATCGGCCAGGATGTAGGTATACGTGGAAGAAGCCGGGTCAAACAATTGGTGGAAGATCATGGCGTGCCTCCTTGCAGGTGAGGATCCACAGCGGATGAACGTTTCACCATGCTGCGATTATTGCATCGATTGCCCTGTAAAGCGCTCCCACCAAGGGTTGCAAGGCCCCGTTCGATTTGGGTTGATGAACCAACCTGGTCAACTCCGGTGTCCGGCCGTGTTGTCCATTCACGTTCCTGACAATCGATAAAGCCGGCAAGCACCATGCATCATGCGACGGGTTGAGGCTAGCCCTCGCTGCGTTCGCCATCGGCACTGCTGGTGAGCAGCCGGTTCAGCAATACGGCCAGCGCCGCACCAGCCAATTGGGCGATGACAAATCCCGGCGCACTTATCGGGGCAATGCCGGCGAAGCTGTCGCTGAACATGCGGCCAAACGCGGCAGCCGGATTGGCAAATGAAGTGGACGCGGTGAACCAGTAGGCCGCACCGATGTAGGCGGCCACCATGGACGACACCCGCCCCGCCGGCGCGCGCAGAATCACCAGCAACAGGCCTGCGGTAGCGACTATTTCGGCCAGCCACTGCCCGGTGCCGGTGCGCACCTTGGTAGAGAACTGGAAGATGGACATGTCGAACATGGCGTGGGCCAGCCACGCGCCAAGCATGGCGCCGCTTAGTTGAACGGCGACGTACGCGATCAGTTCGGCAAGCGTCAATTGCCCACGCCACGCCATCACGGCACTGACGGCCGGATTGAAGTGCGCCCCGCTGATCGGGCCGAATACCTCGATGAGGATGTAGAGCCCGCCCACCGTCGCAGCGGTGTTGGCGAGCAATGCGATTGCGACATTGCCGCCTGCAAGGCGTTCAGCCATGATCCCGGAACCAATCACGATGGCCAGCAACAGTGCCGTGCCCAGCAGCTCGGCAAACAGTTTGTGTTGCAGTTTCATACGCCCTCAGCTCTTGGCGATGCCAGTC
>JANPAR010000174.1:0-4738 GCA_031430015.1 Burkholderiales bacterium | reverse complement strand
TCCTTGTCGAGCAGAATCATGCGCACCTTGGCGCGCAGGGGCGAGGCGAAGGTGAGGCCGCGCTGCTGGCACTCCTTGACGTCAAACGCGGGCTGGCCGAGCTGGTAGCTCACATACTCGAGGCGCGCATATTCGTTATGGCTGACGATTGGAAAAATCGACGAAAACGCAGCTTGCAAACCGTCAACGCGGCGTGCGTTGGCGGGGGCCTCTGCCTGCAAAAAGCGTGCGTACGATTCGAGCTGGGTCGCGAGCAAAAACGGCACGTTTTGCACGCTTGCGCGTTTGGAAAAGCTCTTTCGAATGCGTTTTTTCTCGGTGAACGAATAAGCCATGACTTCTCCCGATTACTGCTTTGGATGGCGGGCTGCGCTTGGGCGCACCCCGTGTTTGACTGGGATTGACTGTGACGGAACGATTCCGAAGCGCCCGGCGGTTGGCCACTACCAACCTATGGCGGACGACCGCGCATTGCACGCGACCCGGCCAGGCTTGCACTTCTGCAGTCGATTCAGAAGATACAGGGCAGACCAGCACGCTTGCCTGCCCTGTAGCCTCTCGCACGCAACACCTACCGACCGGGCCGGTAAGTGTTGCGCCGTGAAGCTTTACTGCAATTACTTGACTTCGACTTTCGCGCCGGCGTCTTCGAGCAGCTTTTTGAGGGCAGCAGCGTCTTCTTTCTTGATGCCTTCCTTGACCGCTTTCGGTGCGCCATCGACCAGGTCTTTGGCTTCCTTGAGTCCGAGGCCGGTGGCTGCGCGCACGACCTTGATCACTTCGACTTTCTTTTCGCCAGCGGCGAGCAGATTGACGGTGAACTCGGTCTGCTCTTCGGCAGCGGCGGCAGCGCCAGCGGCGGGAGCGGCAACAGCAACTGCAGCTGCGGCGGCGGACACGCCAAACTTCTCTTCCATCATCTTGATGAGTTCTGCAACTTCGAGCACCGATTTGGCGGCGATCGCGTCGAGGATTTCCTGATTGCTAAGTGCCATGATGTGTTACTCCGTTAACTTGAGAAAACTAAAGGTTTGCTGGAACGCATTGCTGGTTGGACATGACAAACAGCTTGCGCGGTGTTCCGGTGGTTCTGAAACGGGCTAGGCGGCCTGCTGCTCTTTTTGATCGCGTACCGCAGCGAGAGTGCGAACCAGCCGGCTCGGCACTTCGTTGAGGGTGCGGACAAACTGCAGAATTGGCGCCTGCATGGTGGCCATCAGTTTCGCAATCAACTCATCGCGCGACGGCATGCTGGCAAAGGCCTTCACACCATTCGCATCCATCACGAAGTTGGCCATTGCGCCACCCTTCACGACGAGCTTGTCGTTGTCTTTTGCGAAAGCCGACAACACCTTGGCGGCAGCGACCGGATCAGTGGAGATGCCATAAATGAGCGGCCCCACCATCTTGTCGGCCAGACCGGCGAAGGGCGTACCCTCGACGGCGCGGCGCGCCAGCGTGTTTTTCAACACGCGCAGATAAACCCCTCCTTCACGCGCCTGCTTGCGCAACGAGGTGATTTTTCCCACTTCCAGACCACGGTACTCCGCGACGATGATCGACTGCGCCTTGGCAATTTCTGCCGAGGTTTCTGCGACCACTGCCTGCTTTTCCGAAAGGTTGAGACCCACGGTCTTGCTCCTGGTTATGGCGTCAGGGCCGGTAAAGCGGCCACAGACACCGTTTGCACCACAGCGAACCACAAACAAAATTCTGTCCGGGAATTCGCCATCTGCGTAGGACAGCTTGATGCGGGCCGTCTCCAGCCCCCATGTTCGCCACTTAAACAACTGCGTTTCCAGCACCGTGAGGTGCTCACACTGGCCACGCAACCATTCCTACGGTCTTTGACAGCTCACTGGAGAATGGCTCCCACCAAAGGTTTTGGCGGTATCCCTTCTACAGCGGCCCAAAGAAAGTTGGATGGAGAGTCTTCACTGGCAACTGGTACGCGCTATTCGCGCTCCCCGGAGCCCATGCTGCGGCCCTTTGCCACAAGGTGCTGGCGACTTGCCAGCGCCTTGCGAACCCGCCATCCAGATACGTCTATTCGTTTTCTTGAAATGCCTTACGCCATCACGCTCGACTGGTCCACGCGGATACCGCGGCCCATGGTCGAGGAGACTGAAATTTTCCGCAGATAGATGCCTTTGGACGTGGCCGGTTTAGCCTTGTTCAACGCATCAATCAGCGCCTTCATGTTGGTCTGCAATTGCTCGACCGTGAAACTGGCGCGGCCCAGCGTGCACTGAACGATGCCGTTTTTGTCGGTGCGGTACTGCACCTGACCGGCTTTCGCGTTCTTGACGGCTTCTGCGGGATTGGCCGAAACCGTACCCACTTTGGGGTTCGGCATCAAACCGCGCGGACCGAGAATCTGGCCGAGCGTGCCGACGATGCGCATGGTGTCGGGCGTGGCGATCACGATATCAAAGTCCATTTGACCGGCCTTGATTTTCTCGGCCAGGTCTTCGAGACCCACGATGTCAGCACCGGCAGCACGTGCCTGCTCCGCCTTCTCGCCCTGCGCAAATACGGCGACACGCACGGTCTTGCCAGTGCCTGACGGCAGCACGACCGAACCGCGCACGGTCTGGTCGGATTTCTTGGCATCCACGCCCAGCATCACGGCCACATCGATGGACTCGTTGAATTTGGCAGTAGCCATTTCTTTGGCCAAGGCCAGCGCATCGGCCGCGGCATAAAACTTGGCGCGGTCTACCTTGCCCTCAAGGGCTTTTTGACGTTTGGTCAGCGTTGCCATGATCAGATTCCCTCCACCGTGATACCCATGCTGCGGGCGCTGCCGGCGATGGTGCGTACTGCTGCATCGAGGTCAGATGCCGTCAGATCGGGCATTTTGGTTTTTGCGATTTCTTCCGCTTGCGCGCGTGTGATTTTGCCCACCTTGTCCGAATGCGGCGTCTTCGAGCCTTTTTCGATTTTCGCGGCCTTCTTCAACAGGATCGACGCGGGCGGCGTCTTCATGATGAAGGTGAAGCTCTTGTCCGCAAACGCGGTAATCACCACCGGAATCGGCAGACCCGGTTCGACCTTCTGCGTGGCGGCATTGAACGCCTTGCAGAATTCCATGATGTTCAGACCGCGCTGGCCGAGTGCCGGGCCGATCGGGGGGGACGGATTGGCTTTACCGGCTGGCACTTGCAGCTTGATAAAACCGACGATTTTCTTCGCCATTGACTACTCCTGCATTGAAGTTGAGTGATAGCGCCGCATCGCTGCGGCTCCTCTGTTCCGTTACGGCCGGAATCGGGCCGGAAGAACTGTGTTGCCGGGGTTCTCCGCCCCTGATACGACTGCGGCCTTACGCTACAACCCGTACGACTACGCCCCATCAAACGACTACGATCTGTTGTGTCGCCTTGTGCTGTTTCAGGGTTGCCCTGTTTTGTGTCGCGCTACTGCTTTTCCACCTGTGCAAAATCCAATTCCACTGGAGTGGCGCGGCCAAAAATCGTAACCGTGACCTTGAGCTTGTTTTTTTCGTAATTGACTTCTTCGACGTTGCCGTTGAAGTCGGTGAACGGGCCGTCTTTAACGCGCACCATTTCGCCGTTTTCGAACAGCACTTTGGGGCGCGGCTTCGCGGCGCCCTCTTGCATCTGCGCCATGATCTTGTCGACCTCTTTCTGGGAAATCGGCGTCGGCTTGTTGCCGATGCCCCCCACAAAGCCAGTGACCTTGGCGGTGTTCTTGACCAAATGCCAAGTCTGATCACCCATTTCCATCTCGACCAGCAAATAGCCGGGGAAAAACTTGCGCTCAGAGATGCTTTTCTGTCCGCCCTTGAGCTCGACCACTTCTTCGACCGGGATCAGAATCTGACCGAACTGATCAGCCATACCGGCACGCTTGATACGCTCTTCGAGGGCACGGCCCACGCTCTTCTCAAACCCTGAATAGGCGTGCACCACGTACCAGCGCTTGCCGGTGATTTCAGGCCGCGCGGGAGCGACTTTGGCGACAGCAGATTTTGCAGCGGCGCTCATGATTTTTTCCAGCCCAGAATCAAATCGTACAAAACCCATTCAAGGCTCTTGTCGGTAATCCACAAGAACAGGGCCATGATCACCACGAAACCGAACACGGCTGCGGTGGTCTGGGTGGCTTCCTTGCGGGTCGGCCACACGACTTTTTTGGTTTCCGTCCACGACTCGCGCGCAAAGGCAAAAAACGTCTGCCCCGGCTCGGTGAACCATGCCACCGCCGCGCCCGCCAGCAAACCGGCGAGCACGTACAGCACACGCAGCACCAGCGCCTGTTCGCCGAAGTAATAAAACGCTGCCAGGCCGACGATGACCAGAATGACAGCAACTGCGAGTTTTACCTTGTCCACAACACACTTTCTTCAAAGTCCTGCAGGCCTCTGCATCAGAAGCATCAGAACCCTGGCAGGGGCGGAGGGAATCGAACCCCCAACCTACGGTTTTGGAGACCGTCGCTCTGCCAATTGAGCTACGCCCCTAAAAATTGTTCGGTCAAAAGTAAACTCTTACTTTTGACCGGCTTTGGTCAGCCAAAAATCGCGGGCAACGCCCGACGATTTTCGAACGAAACACCTACGAAAAACCTCTTATTACTCGATAACCTTAGCGACCACGCCGGCGCCAACAGTACGGCCGCCTTCGCGAATAGCGAAGCGCAGGCCCTGTTCCATCGCAATCGGGTTGATCAGGGTCACTATCATTTTGATGTTGTCGCCCGGCATCACCATTTC
>JANPAR010000173.1:0-4115 GCA_031430015.1 Burkholderiales bacterium | reverse complement strand
CGTCGCTCGATGCATAGACCTCAGCCAGCGCACGCAATTGCGAGTTCGAACCGAACACCAGATCTGCCACCGTTCCTGTCCACTGGATCGCGCCGGTGGAGCGGTTCCGCCCTTCAAGCACGCCCTCGGCCGTGGCAGACTTTTGCCATTGGGTAGAGATGTCGAGCAGGTTCACGAAAATGTCGTTGGTGAGGGTTCCGGGGCGTTGGGTGAAGACACCATGTGGTGCCTGGCCGGCATTCGCGCCCAGTACCCGCAGGCCACCGATCAATACCGTCATCTCGGGTGCCGTCAAGGTCAGCAGATTGGCGCGATCGAGCAACAACTCGGCAGCGACGCCTTCGAGGCCACTGCGCAGGTAGTTGCGAAAGCCGTCTGCTGCCGGTTCGAGCACGGCGAACGACTCGACATCGGTCTGCTCTTGCGTCGCATCCATGCGGCCCGGTGTGAACGGCACTTGCACTGCCACACCCGCCTTGCTCGCCGCGGCCTCAACGGCAGCGCAACCGGCGAGCACGATCAAATCGGCGAGCGAGATCTTCTTGCCGCCACCCTTGTCTCCTGCGGGCGCGCTGTTGAACGCCTGTTGAATTGCTTCGAGCTTGGGCAGCACCCGGGCCAGCTCGGCCGGCTGGTTGACTTCCCAATCCTTCTGCGGTGCCAGGCGGATGCGCGCACCGTTGGCGCCACCGCGCTTGTCGCTGCCGCGAAAGCTTGCCGCCGATGCCCAGGCGGTGCTGACCAATTGCGAGATCGACAAACCGCTGGCGAGCACCTCGGCCTTGAGTGCCGCGATGTCTTGGGCATCGACCAGGGCGTGATCCACGGCGGGGATCGGGTCTTGCCAGATCAGCGTTTCGTTCGGCACCAGCTTGCCAAGGTAGCGGGCACGTGGCCCCATGTCGCGGTGCGTGAGCTTGTACCAGGCACGCGCGAAGGCGTCGTGGAATTGTTGCGGGTTCTTCTGGAAGCGGCGCGAAATTTTCTCGTACGCCGGGTCCATGCGCAGGGCCATGTCGGCGGTGGTCATCATCGGGGCGTGGCGCCGCGCGGCATCGTGGGCGTCGGGTACCGTGGTGGCCGCAGCCGGGTCGGTGGGCTTCCACTGGTGCGCGCCAGCGGGGCTTTTAGTGAGCTCCCACTCATAACCAAACAGCGTCTCGAAATAACCGTTGTCCCACTTGGTCGGGTTCGGGGTCCAGGCACCTTCGATGCCGCTGGTGATGGCATGCACGCCCTTGCCGCTGCCGAAACTGTTTTTCCAGCCCAGGCCCTGCTCTTCAATGCCAGCGGCTTCGGGCTCGCGGCCCACCTGCGCCGTGTCGCCGGCGCCATGCGCCTTGCCGAAGGTGTGGCCGCCCGCCACGAGGGCCACGGTTTCTTCGTCGTTCATCGCCATGCGCGCAAAGGTTTCACGAATGTCGCGCGCCGAACCCAAGGGATCAGGCTTGCCGTTCGGGCCTTCGGGGTTCACATAGATCAGCCCCATCTGCACCGCACCAAGCGGGTTGGCGAGCGCACGATCGCCGCTGTAGCGCTCGTCACCCAGCCATTTGCTTTCCGGCCCCCAATAGATTTCGTCTTCCGGCTCCCAGATGTCCGGGCGGCCACCGCCAAATCCGAAGGTCTTGAAGCCCATCGAATCCATGGCCACGTTGCCGGCCAGCACCAACAGATCGGCCCAGGAGAGTTTGTTGCCGTATTTCTGCTTGATCGGCCAGAGCAGGCGGCGCGCCTTGTCGAGGTTGCCGTTGTCGGGCCAGCTGTTGAGGGGGGCAAAGCGTTGCGCGCCGGTGCCGGCGCCACCGCGCCCATCGGCAATGCGATAGGTGCCGGCAGCGTGCCAGGTCATGCGCACGAAGAACGGGCCGTAGTGGCCGTAGTCGGCCGGCCACCAGTCTTGCGAATCGGTCATCAGGGCAGTGAGATCCTTGACCACCGCGTCGAGGTCGAGCGTTTTGAACGCCGCGGCGTAGTCGAACCCCGCCCCCATCGGGCTCGACTTGGAAGACTGTGTGTGCAGCGCCTTCAGGTTCAGTTGATTGGGCCACCAGGTGGCGTTGGATGGGGCGCTGGGTGTACTTGCGTTGGCGTGCACGCCGGAAGCGGCGCTATTGCGTTTGGCGCCCGAAAACGGGCAGCCCGATTGGGTCGACATGGTGTGCTCCTTCAAGGTTTGAAAAATCTACAGCGAAGCGCAGTGTAGAACTGGAGCGGCAATTAATCCAATCAATTATAAAAATACACTCAATAGTAAAAAACTTTTATTGAGAAAAGGCGTGTGGCCGGGCCTGCGCACCGGCTTCATGAAGTAAAGGCGCGGCGCGCCGGGCTGACCGCACCGCTTGCCCGCACCGCCGGCACGGAACCGCGTTTGCGCGCAGAGAAACTCGCAGGGAGCAACTACTCCGGCTTGATATTGCGTTCCTTGATCAGCCTGGTCCAGCGCACTTCTTCCCTGGCCATGAAGTCCTTGAACTCGGCCTGCGTGGAGGCGCGGATCTCCACGCCCTGCGGTTTGAAGCGCTCGATCATGTCGGGGTCAGCCGCTACCTTGGCGATTGCTTTCTCGAGTTTGTCGACGATAGCCTTGGGCGTACCGGCCGGCACCACCATGCCTTGCCAGAATGTCACCACGAAGTCTTTCATCCCCGTCGCTTCACCGACCGTCGGTATCTCGGGGAAGGCGGGCGCGCGCTCGGCGCTGGTAATGGCGATGCCGCGCGTTTTTCCCGTGGCGAGAATCGGTTTGGCTTCCAGCGCAGCCGAAAACATCATCTGTGCCTGGCCGCCGGCCACGTCCTGGCCGGCTTGCGCGCCGCCCTTGTAGGGCACGTGCGTCATGTCGAGGCCGGCCTCTTGCTTGAGCATTTCGGCAATCAGGTGGTTGGTGGCGCCGATGCCCGAGCTGGCGATGTTGAATTTGCCGGGGTTGGCCTTGACGTGGGCGATCAGCTCGGCCATGTTTTTGGCGGGGAACGCCGCGTTGGCGTGCAGGATGAAGGGCGTGAACGACATCAGCGACACCAGCTCGAAGCTCTTGTTCGGGTCGTATTGCACGGCGCCGGTGAGCGTCGGGTTGATCACCAGCGAGGTGCCGCCCGCGTAAATGGTGTAGCCGTCGGCAGGGGCCTTGGCGACGTAGTTGGACGCGACCGTAGTGCCGGCGCCCGCGCGGTTGTCAATCAACACCGGTTTGCCAAATTCGATGGCAAGCTTGTTGGCGTAGATGCGCGCCACCGCATCGTTGACGCCGCCCGGCGGGTAGGGTACGACCATGGTGATGGGCTTTTGCGGCCAGTCGGTTTGGGCGAAGGCAGCGAACGGGATTGCGAGCGTGGCGAGGATGGCTGCGAAGAACGTCGAGCGTTTCATGGTGATGTCTCCTCCTGGTGAACCGCCAGTCTAACCAAGCATGCGCGTGCGGTGCAGGACAAAGCCGGACCAAGCCGCCGCTTTCATCATCCCTTGCGAGCGTCTCTCACTGGGTCGACGCGCTATTTGTCAATATGGCATTCCTCTAAAACCGTTGGTGGGTGCTACTTACAGCCGAGCATGCCACGTAAACCCGCTCCCACAGCGCCTCTCCAGACACTCGCTGATTCCAATTTCTTACTACACCAATGCCGCAGCATGCAGCAGGCGCCACACCGGCAGCCCTAATTCGCAGCGGGCACCAGGCCCAGCTCGCGCATCAGGTTCCTGAAGCGCAGGTTATCCGCGCGCACCAGCGTCGCGAGTTCTGCGGCACTACCCAGGGACAGCACACCGCCGTTGATGTCGAGCCGGGCCCGCACCGTGGGCGTGTCGGCGGCCTTGAGCAATTCCGCGTTCAAGCGCGCCACCATCGCGGGCGGCGTCGCGGCGGGCGCAAAGAAACCGTACCACAGCGCCATTTCCAGGTCTGACCGACCGGTCAACTCGGCGAAGGTTGGCACGTCGGGAAAGGCGGCCAGCCGGTGCCGCGCGCCAACGGCGAGTACACGCAGTTGGCCCGCCTGGATCAGGGCGCGGGTCGGCGGCAGGTTGGCCAGGAAGAAGTGGTTGATCCCGGTCGCCGTGTCGGTGACCGCCATGCCGACGTTCTTGTACGGCACGTCCACTGCGTCAAAGCC
>JANPAR010000172.1:0-37653 GCA_031430015.1 Burkholderiales bacterium | reverse complement strand
CAACAAAGCGGCTTGCTGGCGCGCTTCGGTGGTTCATTGTCGCGTTGCTATGTGGCACCTCGCTGGCCGTCGCGCAGACAGCGGCCCCCCTGGCCGGCGGTGCGCCGCTGGAATTTGTGGTCATCTTTCCTGCGGGCTCGTCCGCTGATGTCAGCGCGCGCATCCTCGCCGATGGCATGGCCAAACATCTTGACCAGGCTGTCCCGGTGGGCAACCGGCCCGGTGGTGGTGGTGCGGTGGGCTATCGCTATGTGGCGGCGGCGCGCAACGATGGCCGCGCCATGGTGTGGAATTCCAACTCGCTCTCCACCACCTTTCACAGCGGCGCGATGGATATTGATTACAAGGCGTTCGAGGCCGTCGCGCGCGTCAGCATAGAAATTCCCGCCGTCGTGGTGCAGGCCTCGGCACCTTGGAAGACGCTCAATGAGTTGATCGATTACGCACGGGCCAACCCCGGCATGCTCAAGGTGGGCAACTCCGGCACCGGGAGCCACACCCACATGGCAGCGTCAGTGTTGTTCGAGTCCGCCAACGCCAAAGTGCTTGACGTGCCGTTTAGTGCGACGCAGGTGGTGCCGAGTTTGCTCGGCGGCCATGTCGATGCGCTGGTGCAATTGCCGGGCGCCGTGGTGCCGCATGTGAGGAGCGGCGCACTGCGTGTGCTCGGGGTGCTCGGCTCCAAGCGTGACCCGGTGTTTCCCGATGCGCCGACCGCCCTGGAAGCCGGTTTGCGCGCGCCGCCGATGGATCTGTGGCGTGGCATCGGCGTACCCAGGGGTACCCCCAGGCCGGTGATCGCGCGGCTGGAAAAAGCCGTCGAAGCATCGATGAGCCGACCCGAGTTTGTGAGTGCGGGGCAAAAGTTCGGCTTTGTGCCGGCGTTTTTGCCCGCAGAAGAATTTGCCGCGCTGATCGCGCGTGATGACGACCTGATCGCGCGCCAGATGCAGGCCATCGGCTTGAAGAAAAAGCCCTAAGCCGCGCGTGTTGCGCCTTCGGGCGGTGCGCGCGTCACCTGCGCCGTGCCCAAAACGTGCACTTTCGCACGCAGACTGACTATTTTTGCGTTGGCGTGACTTTTGTCACTCGCGCCGGTTCATGACATTGGCATACTCGTTTATGCCAATGTCATGAACCGGAGAATGCCATGTCAGCCCCCGCCAGCCAGATGCTCAGCCAGTGCCGCGAACTTGCCCGCACGCGCCTCTCGGAAGTCATTGCCAACGCCCTGAGCCGCATCGACGAGGATTTGTTTGCGCTTGCGGACAAGTCGCAGCAGCGCAACGAGCAGCGCATTTATCTCGATGCCATGCAGCAGGTGCGCGACCACCGCAGTGGCATTCAACAGCGATTTGAGTCCTGCTTTGCCGATTTGTTTGAAGCCAAGACCGGTGCGCAGGCCAAAACGCAGTCCAAGAGCGTGGAGTCATCGTTTTCCGGCGGCATTCCGCTCACCCTGGTGTCGCATTCGAAGATCGAAAACGGTTTGTCGATCGAGCGTCTCGCCAAAGGGGTCACCAAGGGCGCGAACGATGATGAAATGCGCGGCATCAGCGCGCGCATGGGCCACCTGCTCAAGCGCGATGCGCTGTCTGAAGCCGACAATCCCCTCGGTGCCGAGGTGATCTTCGAAGCGCTGCGTCTGGCGTGCAATCACATTCCCGCTGACAACCCGGTCAAGTATGCCTTGCTCGCTGCGTTTCAGCCGTATCTGCGCGAGTCGATCAACGAGGTCTATCACGCGGTCAACGAGGCGCTCGTGGCGCAGCATGTGCTGCCGAGTCTCAAGCTGCCGCCGCGCCCCGCGCGTGACCCGATGGCGCACACTGGCCGCCAGACTGCAATGAACCAGTCGCAGCGCATGGGCTTGCTCAATGCCGACTCGGTCGAATCGGCAGGATCTTTAAGACAGGGCGGGATGACCGGATCAACCGGCGCTGCAGGATCGTCAGGATCTTCAGCACCGGCAGGATCGGCCGGGCACGGCACTTCGGGTGGCCGCAGTGGCTGGTTGGGTGGCAGCAACAGCAACGAACAAGCCGCGCTCGGCAAGTTGCTGGCTGGCATTGCGCAAGGGCGCAGCGCCGCGCGCGTCGAGGCCATGCAGTTGCTGGCCGACCCCGCGCGCTTTCCGGCGGGCGCAGGTGCCGTGCGCGCGGGTGCGCAGTTGCTCGCCTCGCTGAGCCAATTGCAGGGTGACGACGATCTCACCGCCGCGCCCGGCTATTTGCACCAGATCGACAAATCGCTGCTGGCACAAAGCGCGCCGCTCGACCGGCTCACGGTTGAGCTGGTGGCGATGGTGTTCGACTTTTTGTACGCGACGCCGCGTTTGTCCGAGGCCGTCAAGAGCGCCATCTCGCGCCTGCAGATTGTGGCGGTCAAGGCCGCGCTGCTCGACCGCAGCTTCTTTGCCCGGCGCGAGCACCCGATGCGCCAACTGCTCGACAACATGGCCGGCTGCGGTGACGACCCGCTGATCAATGCCGAGGCCGATGGCCCGTTCCTGCAAGGGCTGCGTGCTCTCGTGAGCGAGTTGTGTACCTGTTTCAAGGATGATTGTGCGGCGTTCGACGCGGCACTCGTCACCCTGGAGCGCCTCACTGCTGAGGAGCATGCGCGCCACGACCAAGCTGCCGCCGTACCCGCCGCACAACTCGCCGCAGACGAAGCCGTCAGCGCCGCGCGTGTCCGTGCGCAGGCCGATCTCGATCTGCGCATGGTCAAGGGCACTCCGGCCTTCATCCGTAATTTTTTGCAGCAACGCTGGGTGGCGTTGATCCTGCGCGCTGACGTGGAGCAGACCAGCGGCATCGACAGCCTGACCACGCGTCTGTCGATTGCGTCTGATCTGGCCTGGAGTGTGGAACCGAAAGCGCCGGCCGATGTGCCAATCCTTGCAGCGATTTTGCCGGAGATGGTGCGTGGCCTGATGCACGGCATGGGGCTGCTGACGGTACCCGACGCCGAGCGCCAGCAGTTTTTCGGCGCGCTGATGCAAGCGCACGCGGGTGCCATCGCCGCTGCCAAGATCGCCGCGCCTGATACCGTGGTGGCACTGCGCCCGTCGCAGGAAGAAAGTACACGCCGCGCGCCCGAGCCGGTGGCTGCACCCGATGACGCATGGGAGCGCCAGGTGAGCGCGCTGGTGAAAGGCGACATCGTCGAATTCTCGGATGCCGCCGTCGCCACACCGCGTTACCGCCTGTCGTGGATCAGCCCGAAGCAATCGCTCTATTTGTTCATCAGCCGCGTGCAGATGCGGCAGATTTCCAAAGCAGAGTTGGCCGCACTATTCCGGCAAGGCGTTGCGATCCGGCCCGCACCCGAGCAACCGCTGGTGGATCAGGCGCTCGCGTCGCTCGGTGACAGTGCGCCGATGCTGCACGCAGCGTAATGCCAGTGGAACTACATTTCACGCAAGTGGCTTAAGTGCCCCATCCGCGAAGGCGTTTGCGGCGCAGCGTGCGATGGTACGTGGAACGGGTTTGACCGTGCAGACGGCAGTCAGCGCTTAACGAGCGTCAGTGCGTGCCGGATACTGCGCCGCCGCCTCAGTGCCGCGCGTGCGGGTGAAGGCGACGAAGGCGCGCACCACCTCGATGTATTCGCCTGGTGCGGCCCAGGCAATGCCGCTGTGGCTGGCGCCATCAAACTTGACCAGGCGCTTGGGTTCGCTCGCGGCCTTGAACAACTCGTCGCTCATGGTGTGCGGAATCACGGTGTCGGAGGTGCCATGCAAAAACAGCTTGGGCAACGCCACCTTTTTGATTTTCTCCAATGCTTCGAAGCGCTGCGAAATCAAAAAGCCCACCGGCAGCCAGCCGTAGGGCGACGCCGACACTACGTCAGGGACCGAGGTAAAGGTGGATTCGGTGATGAGGCCAGCGGCGTCGTGAGGACCGAGCTTTGCCGCAAGATCAATGGCCACCGCACCGCCGAGTGAATGGCCGTAGAGGTAGCGCCGCTGCGCGTCGGGCATTTTGGTCTTGAGCCAGTCCCACGCCAGCGCGGCGTCTTCGTAGGTGTTCGCTTCGCTGGGCAATTCGCCGCTGGATTGGCCGAAACCGCGATAGTCGATGGCCAGCACCGAGAAACCCATTTCGCGCCACTTGGCAATGCGGAACGAGGAGCCGGTCAGGTTCCAGCGCGAGCCGTGCAGGTAGAGCAGGGCGGGGGCGCTGGCTGCGGTGGCCGCAGTGGCCGCAGTGGCCGCAGTGGCCGCAGTGGCACCGGTCTGCGGCATCCACCAGGCGTGGATGCGTTCGCTTGTTTTGCTGCCGGGCACGTTGATCCAGACTTCTTCAACGCCCTCGGGCAAGCCCTGATAGCCGCGCCAGTTCTCGCGCACCGGGCGGAAGATCCATTCGCTCTGCTTCGATTCCAATACTGCGCAGCCGGCCAGCAGTGACAGCGCAAGGGTGAAAAGCGCGAGGCGGTGCGTGAGCTTCATGCTCGCTCAGATCGAGTAAGGTGGATAGCCCGAATTTTTTTGCTGCGCGTCAAGCAGCCGCAGCATGGCGTGCCATTCGAGCACACCGTAGGGCCGGCGCGTGCCGGGCTGATACAGATTCGCGGTTTTGTCGAGCACATCGGCGGACGGCATTTTCAATTCTGTATGCGCCGCCATCATGTCTACCTGAGCCTGGCACGACATTTCGAGTTGGTACATCAGGTTGAATGCTTCGCCAGTGCTTGGGCCGCAGGTCAGCAGACCGTGGTTGTCGAGGATCATGGCGTCGTGCTGGCCCAGGTCTGCCACCAGCCGTTCGCGCTCGGCCAGGTCAAGGGCCGGGCCTTCGTAAGCGTGATGCGCGAGATGACCAACGAAGCGCATGCTGGTCTGGGTCATCGGCAGCAGGCCGCATTTCATCGAGGCCACCGCGAGGCCGGCGCGGGTGTGGGTGTGGATCACGCAATTGACATCATGGCGGGCTTTGTGAATCGCGCCGTGGATCACGTAGCCCGATTTGTTGATGCCATAGCTGGTTGCGGGGGTCGAGATGATGTTGCCCTCAACATCAATCTTGACCAGGCTTGACGCCGTGATCTCCTTGTAGAGCAGTCCGTAGAGGTTGATGAGCAGATGCTCGGTGCCGGGGATCCGCAGCGTGATGTGGTTGTAGATCAGGTCGGTCATGCCATAGGCATCGACCAGGCGGTAACAGGCAGCGAGGTCGAGGCGCGCCTGCCATTCATCGGCCGAGACTTCGTCGCGGACGCAGCGGAAATCGGTGGAGAAATTGGGGAGTGGGGCGTTCATTGAGATCCTCAGGGTCTGGCGCAGACAAGTCAAAAACTAGCGGTAAATCGGCGGCAAATCAGTGGCGGCGCTGGATCAATGCCGTATACTTTTCCGAGTCTCTCACAAATAGCCAAATAGCCAAATAGCCGAAAGCCCAGTTCATGACGCTGCCCAGCACACCACGCCTCGTCAACTCCGCCAAAGAACGCATGAAAGCAGGCGGCGCAGCGCTCGGCATGCTGGTGCGCATGGCGCGCAGTGCCGACATCGCACGCATCGCCAAGGCGACCGGGCACGACTTTTTGTTTATCGACGGCCAGCATTCAATCTTCACCACGGAAACCATCATTCACATCGCGCAGACCGCGATGGCGATCGGCATTGCGCCGCTGGTGCGGGTGCGCAGTGTCAACGATCCCGACGTATCCGTTCTGCTCGACAACGGCGTGATGGGGATTGTGTATCCGGACGTGAACAGCGCTGCCGATGCGCGCAAAGCGGTCGAGACCTGCCGCTTTGCGCCGCTCGGCAAGCGCTCGGTATCGGGCGGTTATCCGCATTTTGACTATCGCTCGCAGCCGCTGACCGAAAGCATTCCGCAACTCGATGAGTCGTGCCTGGTGGTGTGCATGATCGAAACTGTCGAAGGTCTCAACAACGCCGAAGAAATCGCTGCGGTCAAGGGCATCGACGTGCTGCACGTGGGCAGCAATGACTTGCTGGTGACGATGGGCAAGCCCGGCAAGTTTGACGACCCCGAAATCATCGCCGCGCAAGACCGGGTGATTGCGGCGGCCAAGGCCAACGGCATCTTCGCCGGGTGCGGCGGCAATCGCGATGTCGAGCGTCAGGTGAAGGCGATTTTGCGCGGTGCGCAGTTTGTGACGACCCAGGCTGATATCGGCTTCCTCGCCGCAGCGGCAAATCAGTGGACGTCCGGTGTGCGCAACGCGCTGGCCGGGGTGGCGAAAGCGTGAAGCTGCCGGCTCTGACACTTCGGCTGGGAGCCAGCGCAGCACGCACGTCGCGGACGATCCGGTCTGCGCTTTTGTGGATGGGCATGGCCGCGCTGGCAAGTGGTGCCGGCGCACAGACGCCTGCTGGTACTGCTGCACCGGCCGCTGCTGGCACCTCCGCTGGGATACCCATCAAAATTGGCGCATTTCCGCAGCGCCCGGTCAAAATGATCGTTGCCTTTCCCGCTGGCGGCGGCACTGACATCGCGGCACGCGTGCTCGCGCCGAAACTGGCTGAAGCCTGGGGCCAGCAGGTGATTGTTGAAAACCGCGCTGGCGCCAGTGGCGTGATCGGTACCGAAGCGGCCGCGCGCGCCGCCGCCGATGGCTACACCCTGTTCATGGGCACGCTTGGCAACTTCAGCGTCAACCAGCATTTGTTTCCCAAAATGACGGTCGATCCGGTGCGCGACTTCGCGCCCATCACCCAGGTGGTCGATGTGCATTTTGTATTGCTCGCGCATCCGGGTCTGGCAGCCACCAACGTGCGCGAGTTGATCGCGCTGGCCAAAGCTAAACCGGGGCAGATCAACCATTCTTCGTCGGGGGCGGGTGGTGCGCCGCATCTGGCTGCCGAGTTGTTCAAGCGCATGGCCGGTATCGAGATGACCCACATTCCCTACAAGGGTAGTGCGCCGAGCATGCAGGACGTGATGGGCGGTCAGGTATCGATAACCTTTGACAGTCTGTTGCAGGCGCTTCCCTTCATTCGCGATGGCCGCCTTAGGGCGCTGGCCGTGCTCGGCGGCGCGCGCTCTGCACAACTGCCCGATGTGCCGACGGTAGCGGAGTCCGGCTTGCCGGGGTATGAGTTGACCAACTGGTTCGGGCTGGCCGCACCCGCCGGCACACCAAAAGAAATCGTTGCGCAAATTCACGCCGATGCCGCGCGTGCGTTGCTGGCCGTCGAGACCAGGACGCGGCTCACCAACATGGCGGCCAGTGTGTCGGGGACGACTCCCGAACAGTTCGCCGCACGCATTCGCGACGATTCGGCCAAGTGGGCCAAACTCATCAAGGACGCTGGCATCAAGGCTGATTGAGCCGTGTGCCATGAATGTGTATCGCAGTCCAGTGCGCGCTGCATGGCGTGACTGAACCAAATCGTGCCGCTCGGCGCATTTTCCGGAATCCTCCATGCCAACTGTTTCCATGAACGTCCCCGCCGGGCGCGTGCGCGCGCAAATCGTTTCCATCCTCACCTCGTGGGGCATGGATCCGCAGCAAGTACAAACCAGCGCAGACGTGATGCTCGCCACCGATCTGTCCGGCGTCGACTCGCACGGCATCTCGATGCTGATGGACTACCAGTCCTCGCGCGAAAAAGGCAAGCTCAATGTGAACGCGAAGCCGCGCATCGTGCGTGAAAACGCGGTCACTGCGCTCGTAGATGCCGATGCTGGCCTCGGCCACCCGGCTGCGGTGATGGGGATGGAGCTCGCCATCAAAAAAGCGCAGACGCTCGGCGTGGGCGTAGTCACGGTGCGCAACTCACATCACTTCGGCGCGGCGGGTTACTACGCCTCGCTCGCGTCCAAACAGGGGCTGGTCGGCATGGTGACCAGCGCCACGCGCAGCATCAATACCGTGCCGACGCGCGGCATGGTTCCCGTACTCGGCACCAATCCGATTGCCTTCGCCGCCCCGGCGCGGCGCAATCGCGCGTTTTTGCTCGACATGGCAACAGCGAGCGTGGCGGCCAACAAGGTGCGCGTGTATGAACTCAAGGGCAAGCCGGTGCCCGCCGGTTGGGTGCTTGATGAACGCGGCGTGCCGGTCACTGATGCAGCACTTGCTACCGACTATTTGTTCCAGCGCGACGTGGGCGGCCTTACGCCGCTGGGCGGCACCGAGGATATGGCGAGTTACAAGGGCTATGGCCTTGGCATGATGGCGCATATTTTGGGAGGCGGGTTGTCGGGTTCGTCGTTTTCACCGATTCGCGTCAAGACGCAAAAACCGCAAGACCCGGACAACCTTGGCCACTTTTTGATGGCGATTGATCCCTGCACCTTTCGCGCCGAGGGCGAGTTTGAAGACGATCTGGATGAAGCGATTGATCTGTTGCACAACGTGCCGCCCATCGACGCGGCGCGGCCGGTGCTGGTGCCGGGGGACCCGGAAGCGCTCGAGCGTGAGCGGCGCGTGCGCGATGGCATCCCCGTGCCGGCTGCCTTGATGGAGCAGATTCGCACCGTTTGTGCGCGTTGCAATGTGCCATTTTTGCTGGAGTAACAACATGATCAAGTTTCGGTTGAACGTTGTCATTTCGCAGGCTTTGCGGGTTTCACGGGTGTTGCCGGTTTTGCGGGTTTTGCTTTCGCGGGGGTTGCAAGTGTTACCAGGGCCACTGGCCCTGCTCGCGCTGCATGGCACCGCGCTGGCGGCTGACCCTTACCCCTCGCGCCCGGTGCGTCTCGTCATCCCGTTCCCGCCGGGCGGGAGCAATGATGTTGTGGGCCGTCTGATCGCGCAACAACTCTCGACGCGCCTCGGGCAGCAGGTGGTGCCTGACAACCGCGCCGGTGCGGGCGGCATGATCGGCATCGAGTCGGTGGCAAAGGCCGAAGGCGATGGCTACACGATTTTGTTTGCGTCCTCCGCGTTTGCCGCCAACAGCTCGCTCTACAAACTGCCCTATGACCCGGTGAAGGCATTTGCGCCAGTGGCAATGATCGCGGCGGGGCCAAACGTACTCGCCGTGGCGAGCAGCTTTCCCGCCAATTCGGTCAAGGAGTTGATTGCGATAGCGCGCGCCAAGCCCGGCACGCTCAACTACGCTTCGGCCGGCATCGGCAGTTTTCAGCACCTTGGCGGCGCGTTGTTTGTGAGCATGGCCAAAGCCGATATTGTGCATGTGCCGTTCAAGGGCGGCGGCCCGGCGATGGTCGATGTCACCGCAGGCAACACGCAAATGATGCTGTCGTCACTGGTGCAAACCCTGCCGCTGATCAAGGCCGGCAAGCTCAAAGCCCTTGGTGTGGGCGGCTCGCAGCGCTCTTCCACTCTGCCCGAGGTGCCGACCATCGCTGAATCCGGGTTGCCTGGCTACGACGCGGTGAACTGGTGGGCGCTGATCGTGCCGGTATCCACACCCGCAGATATCGTCGCGCGCCTGCATCGCGAGATCAGCGCGATTCAGCGTGCACCCGAGGTCGTCAAGCGCTTTGAGTCTGAAGCGGTCGAGGCGGTGCAGATGAGCACGCCGCAATTTGCCAAATACATCAATGACGAAACCGTCAAGTGGGCGCGCGTGGTGCGCGAGGCGGGGATCACGGCGCAATGATGCGACAGGGAGAATTGAATTGAAAAAATGGATCGGATTGCTTGCATCATTCGCCGCATCAGCGGCATTGCATTGCACTGGCGTGCAGGCCCAGACCTACCCGAACCGCACCATCCGCATCGTCGTGCCGCTCGCCGCCGGCGGCAATGTTGATCTGATCGCACGCGCCGTTGCCGAACCACTCTCCAAAGCGCTAGGTCAACAGGTCATCGTCGAGAATCGCCCCGGCGCGGCGGCGTTGGTCGGCACTCAGTTGGTCGCCAAGGCCGCGCCCGATGGCTATACGTTGCTCGCCCACGCCAACACCTTTGTCTCGGCGGCGGTCATCAATGCCAACCCCGGCTACGACCCGGTCAAAGATTTTGCCGGCATCAGCCTCACCTGCAAAATCCCGATGGTGATGGTGGTGCACTCGGCAGTGCCGGCGCAGACGGCGCAGGAGTTCATCGCCTTGCTCAAGACCAAGCCTGGCGAGCTGGCCTACGCCACCTCGGGCAATGGCTCTACCGGGCACATCGCAGCAGAACTGTTCAGCCGTGCGGCAGGTGTCAAGATGTTGCACGTACCCTACAAGGGCAACGCGCAATCACTGGTCGATGTCATGGCCGGGCAGGTGCCGATGATGTTCGACCAGGTCAGCACCTCGATTCAGCCGGTCGCAAGCGGCAGACTGCGCCCGCTGGCCGTGACCACGCTCACGCGCTCGATCAGCTTTCCCAATGTGCCGACGCTTGACGAAGCGGGCCTCAAAGGCTTCGAAGACTCCACGTGGAATGGCCTGATGGCACCAGCCGGCACGCCGCCGGAGATCCTCGTGCGTCTGCAACAGGAAGTGGCAAAGCTCGTGCGCGGTGCGGATTTGCAAAAGCGCTTCGGCGAGCGCGGTATCGAGATGATCGCCAGCGGCACGCCGGGGGAGTTCAGTGAGTACATCAAGCGCGAGACAGCGCGCTATGTGAAGCTCGCGCGTGAGGCAAATATCAAGGCGGACTAACGCCTTCCGGAGATAACTCGCGATCACGCCACGCCGAAAGCCGCTCTCACCAAGGGCCGTAAGGCATCATCAGGCAAAAATCCGCTCCCACCCAAGGTTTCAGAGTGGCGGCATCCACCAACATGGCAGGCAAGCCTCAGCGCAACACTTGCACCAGATTGTGAAAGTCATCAGTCCACGCCTTGATGCCATGTTTGGACGGCAGCTCCTGCGCGACTTCCTTGATCTTCGGATGGTCCAGCGTGGCTTTTGATTTTGAGAGCAGGATCCAGTCGCTGGTGGTGTCGCCGGTTTCGTAGACGATGACGCCGTGAAAACCGTGCTTGAGCGCCAGTTCGCGGATTACGGGGGCGAGATCGAGAAAGCGGTTCGAGACGTGGATCGCCAAAATTGCATCCGGCTTGAGGTGCCGCTCATAGGCAGTGAAGGCTTCGCTGGTAATCAAGTGCGCCGGCACTGAATCGCTGGAAAACGCATCCATTGCCAAGAGGTCATAGCCCTGCGCCGGCTCGCGCTCGATGGCGAGGCGGCCATCGCCGAGCACCACGTCGATCTTGGCGGGCGAGTCGGCCAGATAGGTGAACTGGTTCTTGGCGATGTCGAGAATCATCGGATTGATTTCGTACATACGCCAGTGGTCATGCTTGCGCGCATACACGCTCACGGCGCCGGCACCGAGACCGAGGATGCCCACCTTCGCATTCGGCAAATCGTACTTCGACGTAAGCGCGCGGCCGATGCCGGAGGCGCTGCCGTAGTAGCGGGTTGCGGCGCGGCGGTATTCCGGCGACAGAAATTGTTCGCCGTGATTGATCACGCCGTGTACCAGTACGCGGCTGTGCTGGTCATCTCCAGCTGCGCCGTACTCTTTGACACGCAGCACAGTGTAGAAATTGCGGCCAGTGAATACTGCGTCTCGCCCTGACTGATAGGTGTGTGTGATGGTGACACCCACGCCGCCTGCGACCAGCAAGCCGGCAAACGTAATCGCGATGCGGTTCTTTGATGGCAGCACGCACACCCACAAAAGTAGCGCAGCAAGCGTCAGGCCGAGCTCGAACTCATAGTAGGAGGGCAGGGTGAGCGGCGCAACGATACCCACAAGAGTGGCTCCCACAGCGCCTCCCAGCGCGATCATCAGGTAAAAGCGGGTGAGATAACGCGGCGCTGGTTTGATTTGCGTGAGCTCGCCGTGACAAAACATGCAGACCACAAACAGGCCCGAGAAGAACAGCCCGATCTGGAATTTGAGCGCGAATTTGAGATCAGGCGTCACCAGGGTTGCGCCCATCGCGGCCAGCCAAAATCCGGTCGCGATCATGAAGGCCTTGCGCTTGTACCAGCCCTGCCCGTCAAAGCACAAGATGAAGGTGAGCAGGTAAAGCGCGAGCGGCACCACCCACAACATCGGGATCGACGAGATGTTTTGCGTGACGTGATTGGAGATGCCGAGCAGCAGGATCGACCCGGTGGCCGACAGCACGCACCAGAGCAACTGGGTACCGGCGGCGGGCGTTGGCTCGTCTGCCGCTGACGCCGACGTCCCCGTGTCAACAGGTGCCGCAGCGGCAGCGCGCGCGCTGCGAAACGCGCAGGCAATCGCCAGCAGCACAAACACGCCGTACAACACCGACCAGATCCACGCCTGCTGCTTGACGCCGATGGTGGGTTCAATCAAAAACGGATACGACAACAGCGCCAGCATCGACGCCACGTTCGAGAGCGCAAACAGGCGGTAGGGATTGACGCCTGGATGGGCGCGTGCAAACCAGGTCTGCACCATCGGGCTGGTGGTCGAGAGCATCACATAGGGCAAACCAATCACGCCGGCGAGCAGGGCGAGGATGCCGAAGATCGGGTTGGCATCGCCGGCGGGCTTCCAGAACTCGCCGGCGATTACCGGCAGGACTGCGCAACTGCCTAGCAACAGACCGGTATGCAGCCACGCCTGTTTCTTCGGCGCGAGTTTGCGCGCGATCAGGTCGGGGTAGGCGTAACCGGCCAGCAGCGCCGACTGGAAGAACACCAGACAGGTGGTCCACACGCCTGCCGCACCGCCAAACCACGGCAAGATTTGCTTGGCGATCATCGGCTGCACGAGGAACAGCAAAAATGCAGACAGAAAAACGGTGACGGCGAACAGCGGCATGTTGAGGTCTTTAATTGACGTGACGGAGCGGCGGATTTTATAAGGAGGGACATGGCTGCCGGCAACGTGTCTGCGAAGCCTTGCCGTAAGATGTGGGTCTATCGCTGCAACGCGTTTTGCTCTGGAGTCAGGCTTGAAAACGGTCTATTCCCTCGCCGTCGACATCGGCGGCACCTTCACGGACATTGTGTTGCGCGGTTCCGACGGCTCGCTCACCGTCGACAAAACCCTGACCACACCGCAGAGCCTGCTCGAAGGTTTCTTTGCCGGCGTGCATGCCGTACTCAAAAAGAGCGGCCTCACTGCCCATGACGTCAATGGCGTGGTGGTACATGCCACCACTGTGGTCACCAATGCGCTCATCGAGCGCAAGGGCGAAGTCACTGCAATGCTGGTGACCGAGGGTTTTCGCGATGTGCTGTCGATTCGCAACGAGCATCGCTATGAAATGTATGACCCGCAGATCGAATTTGCGCCGCCCCTGATTGCGCGCGAACTCACCTTCGGGATTCCCGAGCGCACCCTCGCCGATGGCAGCGTGATCGCCTCGCCGGATAGTGCCGCCGTGCTCGCAGCAGCAGAGGCCTTGCGCGCGGCAAAGGTCAAATCAGTGGCGGTGTGTCTGCTCAACAGCTATGCCAATCCGGCCAACGAGCGTGCGGTGGCGGCCGTGTTGCGCGAGCAATTGCCCGATCTGTTCATTTCGCTTTCGTCCGATGTCGCACCGCAGATTCGCGAATACCCGCGCGCCTCGACCACGGCAATCAACGCCTACACTATGCCGCTTGCGCTGCCCTATTTGCGCGGCCTCGCCGAGCGCCTCAAGGCCGAGCAGTTTGTCAATGAGCCGCTGATCATGCTCTCCAGCGGCGGCATCATCGGTGTCGAAGTTGCCGGGCGCAATCCGGTGCGCATGATCGAGAGCGGTCCGGCAGCGGGTGCCTTGGCGGCGAGCCACTATGCCGAGGTGCTGGGGTTGGATCGCCTGATGTCCTTCGACATGGGCGGCACCACGGCCAAGGCCTGTCTGATTGAAGACCGCAAGCCGCTGGTGTCCGGCGTGTTTGAAGCCGACCGCAAATACCGCTTCATGGAAGGTAGCGGCATGCCAGTGACGATTCCCTCAATTGACATGATCGAGATCGGCGCAGGCGGTGGCAGCATTGCGCATGTCGATGATCTCGGCCTGCTCAAGGTGGGGCCGCACAGCGCGGGAGCCGAGCCGGGGCCGGCCTGCTACGGGCGCGGCGGGCAGCAGCCGACGGTGACCGATGCCGATCTGGTGCTCGGTTTGCTCGACGCGAACAACTTTTTGGGTGGCGACATGCCGCTCGACCTTTCCGCAGCCGAGGCGGCGATGGCGCGTACCGGCGCGCTATTGGGCTTCACTCCGGAGAAGTTGGCAACTGGCGGTGCGCTTGTGGGCGCTGCGGGCGTGCGTGAGACCGCTCGCGGCATTTATCGCATCGTCGCTGAAGCAATGGCTGCCGCAGCGCGCGCTCATGCGACCGACCGCGGCGTGGACTATCGCGGCATGCCGCTATTCGCCTTTGGTGGTGCCGGACCCGTGCATGCGTGCGAAGTCGGTGCGCTGCTTGGCAGCACGGCGGTGATTTTTCCGCCGCACGCGAGCGTGCTGTCGGCGTTCGGTACCCTGGTCACGCCCGTGCGGCTTGATCTGGTGCGCAGCGCGCTCGGTATCCTCGATGCGATTGACTGGGCACGCACCAGCCGCTTGTTTGACGAAATGGCCGAAGAAGGGGTGAGCGCCTTGGCCAATGCCGGCTGCGCACGCGATCAGGTCAGCATGCATTTCGGTGCCGACTTGCGCTACTTCGGGCAGCAGAATGAAGTCGGCGTCACCTTCTCGTTCGACCCGCGCGTGAGCCGTGATGTGAAAGCGATTCGCGCTGAGTTCGAGCGCGCTTACCTCGCGCAATACGGCTTCAACCCCTCGCATGTGCCGGTGGAGATCGTCAGTTGGCGCCTCACGGTACGTGGCCCGCTGGTGCCGTTCCATCCGGTGACCATGCCGGTGGCGGCCGCACCGGGTGCTGCGCGCACGCGCCCGGTGCATCTGTGGGGTGACGATCAAGCGGTGCCAGTGCTTGAACGCCGCGCGCTGGTCGCGGGCCAATCCTTTGCTGGGCCGGCCATCGTCGAAGAGCGTGAGACCACCGTTGTGATTCCACCGGGATGGCACGCCAGTGTTGATCAGGTAGGTTGCATAGTTGCACGTGTGGAAACCTAAGCAGGAGCAAAACGCATGAGCAAAAAGCTCGACGGCATCGAACTCGAAATCCTCTGGTCCAACCTGATCGGCATCGTCAGCGAGCAGGCCAAGGCACTGCAGCGCATTGCCTTCTCGCCGATTGTGCGTGAGGCGGGCGACCTTGCCAGCGCGTTGTTCGATGCGCGCGGGCGCATGGTGGCTCAGGCCAATACCGGCACGCCGGGCCACATCAATTCATTGGCGTCGGCGGGCGGCAGCCTGCACAAACTGTTCGCCGGCAAGCTCGCGCCGGGCGACGTGGTGATCACCAATGATCCGTGGATGTCGGCCGGGCATTTCTTCGACATCACGCTGATGACGCCGGTGTTCAAGGGCACGCGCATGATTGGCTATGTCGGCTCGACGATTCACCATACTGACATTGGCGGTTACGGCATCGGAGCCGGTGCACGCGACGTGCATGAAGAGGGGCTGTGGATTCCGCCGCTCAAGTTTTACGACGCCGGGGTGCCCAACGCCACCCTGCACGACATTATCCGCAGCAATGTGCGCACGCCTGACCATGTGTTCGGCGATCTGGCGGCGCAAGTGTCGAGCGGCGCGGCCGGCGGCGAGCGCCTGGTCGCGATGTGCGCGCGCTACGGCATCGACGACATCGAGGCGCTGTCCGATGAAATCATCCGCCGCTCCGAAGAAGCCACGCGCGTGGCGGTGCGCAAGCTCAAGGGCGGTACCTATCATGGCGCGACCCAGTTCGACGTGCCGGGTGGTGAAATCATTACCCTTAAAACGGCGGTGACCATTGACACTGCGAGTGGCGACATCGTGATCGACTTCGCCGGCAGCTCGCCGGCCAGCACCAGCGGCATCAATGTGGTGATGAACTACACCCACGCCTACGCCACCTTCGCGATCCGCAGTTGCCTCAACCCCGAGTTGCCCAACAACCACGGCTCGCTCTCGCCGATCAAGCTGGTCGCGCCCAAGGGCTGCATCGTCAACTGCGAATACCCGGTGCCGGTCAACGCGCGCCATGTAGTCGGCATGTATGTGCCAATGCCGATCTTGAAAGCGCTGTATCAGGTGATGCCCGAACGCGTGCTGGCCGAAGGTGCAGGAGCGGTGTGGACGTTTCAGGTGCAGGGCAAAAGTGCCAGCGGTGCTGCCTTTACCTCGTCGATGTTCAATTACTCGGGCGGCATGGGCGCGCGCCTGACCAAGCCCGGCCCGTCGGCGACCTGTTATCCGACCGGCGTAGCGGCTGTCCCCGTGGAAATCCTTGAGGCGGCGATGCCGATCGTGTTTGACCGCAAGGAGTTGCGCCCCGGCAGCGGCGGCGCCGGGCGCACGCGCGGTGGTGACGGTCAACTGATCCAGTTTCACATGCGCACCGAACACGCATGGACGCTCAACGCCGTGCCGAGCCGTCTCGGTGCCGGGCCGGAAGGACTTGACGGTGGCATGCCGGGCGCGGGCGGGCACTTTCGCGTCAATGGCAAGGATGTGTCGGAAGCGCGCAAAATCACGCTCAGGCCGGAGGATGTGGTGGTGCTGGAGACCCCCGGCGGCGGCGGGTATGGCGTGCCAGCGTGAATGTGCAAGCATCACGATGTCGCAAAGAGGTGAGTCGAATCAACCCAAACAGCAAAACGCAAAAGGAGACGGCAATGAAGACAATAGGTAAAGCAGGCGTAGTCCTGTCGATGATGGCCAGTGCTTGGCTTGGCTCAGCGGGTGCGCTGGCGCAGCAACCTTACAAGATCGGCATTTCGGCCGGCCTCACCGGCTACGCGGCGACGGTAGATCGCGCCTGGAGCGACGGCGTGAAACTGGCTGCCGATGCGCTCAACGCCAAAGGCGGCATCAATGGCCGCAAGCTCGAAGTGATCGTTGAAGACAACCGCTCAGAGCCGCAGGAGGCGGTGACGGTGTACCGCAAGATGATGTCGTCCGACAAGGTCGATATCTTTTTGTCGGGTTGCGTTTCGGCCGGCAATCTCGCTGCGGCCGGCAATGTGGCGCGCGCGCAGATTCCGATGGTGCTGTGCTCGATCCTGCCGCAGAACGAGGAGCACGTGAAGTGGGCGTTCTCGACCCTGCCGCCGGCGCGCTTCGAAGTCGAAAAGCGTTTTGAATACCTCAAAGAGAACACGCAGATTCGCAAGGTCGGCGTGCTGCACGACCCGACGCCCTACGCCAATCTGCAAAAAGGCGTGGCCGAAAAAGTCGCCGCGAGCTATGGCCTTACTCTGGCCGGTGTCGATCAATACAAGCAGGACGATGCCGATTTGTCGGTGCAGATTGGCAAGATGAATGCGGCCGGAGCTGGCGCGATCCTCAAGATCGGTCTGGGCGGCACCACCATGACAGCGGCAAAAAACATCAAGCAGTTGGGTCTGCCGATGCAGATGCTGACTTCGATCGAAGACCTTGCGGTGTTCCGGCCGGTGGCCGATGTGCTTGGTGACAAATTCTTTTTCGTTGCTGCACCCTCACAGATTGTTGATGCGCTGCCAGAGGGCGGTCTCAAAAAGGCCATCAACGATTTCCTCACGCCGTGGAAAGCCAAGCATGGCGACCGCGACCCCAACTGGGCTGGGCGCGGCTGGGACGCGGTGATGATCACTGCCGCCGCGATTCAAAAAGCGAACTCCTTCGACGGCCCCAAAGTGCGCGATGCCTTGGAGAGCATCACCGGGTTTCAGGGCACCACCGGTATTTACAACTTTTCACCCACGGTGCATCAGGGCATCACGCAAAACCCGTTTGCGCTGGCAACGATTCAGGCTGGCAAGGTGAAGATCGTCAAGTGAACGGGGAGGGCGGTAGCGCGCGAGGCGCCCAAGCGGCCTGGCTGTCGGTAGAGGGCTTGTCGGCACGTTACGGCAACGTCGAGGCGCTGCATTCGACCAACCTTAGGCTGGCGCGCGGTGAACTGGTTGCCGTACTGGGCCCCAATGGCGCGGGCAAATCTACTTTGCTGCGCGCCATCATGGGGCTCACGCCCGGCGCGGGTAGCGTGCGCTTCGACGGTGCCGCTTTGCCGCGCAATGATGCGCAAGCCGTCACCACGCGCGGCGTGATTCTGGTACCCGAAGGCCGCGGCATTTTCGGGCCCATGACAGTGCGCGAGAACCTCGATCTCGGCGCCTACCTGCTCGCCAATCAACGCGGTGAAATCGCTGCGCGGCTCGAACGCGTGTTCGCCCTGTTCCCGCGCCTGAAAGACAGACAGACGCAACTGGCCGGCTCGCTGTCGGGTGGCGAACAGCAGATGCTCGCCATCGGCCGCGCGCTGATGGCCGGGCCGCGTCTCTTGCTGCTTGACGAGCCTTCTCTCGGCCTCGCGCCACGGCTTGCAGCGGAGATTCTCGATACCCTGGGCGAACTCAATCGCGCAGGCCTTGGCATATTGCTGGTCGAGCAGCGTGCGCCGCTGGCATTGAAACTGGCCAAACGCGCCTATCTGATGGCGGTGGGCCGCGTGGTCGCCGAGGTCACTCCCGATCAAATCGCCTCGCCGCACGATCTGGCGCGCTACTACTTTGCAGCGGCCTGAGATGGGCATCAGTTCACTCAAACTATCGGGCGTGGCAGCGGCGCTGTGCTGGCTGGCCGGTACCGTGTTGGTGGGTTACGCCTTTGTCTCGGGCGGCTACCTCGTCACGGTGCTGGGCTTTGCTGCCCTCTACGCCATCTTTGTTACCGGCCTCAATTTTTTCATGGGCTACACCGGCCAGGTGTCGTTCGGCCAAAACGCCTTTGCCGCGATTGGCGGCTACACCTCGGCGGTGTTGACCACTACCTTCAAGTGGCCGGTGTTCGCCGCGATGCCGCTGGGCATTGCGGTGGCCGCCTTGCTCGCGCTGTTGATCGGGTATCCCACGCTGCGCCTGCGCGGTCACTATCTGGCGATGGCGACGCTTGCGCTCGGCATGATCGTCCAGGAGATCGCGGTGCAATGGGACAGGGTCACCATGGGCTACACCGGGATTGCGGCGATTCCGCCCCTTGGTGCCTTTGGGTGGGAGTTGCCGAATGAGCGCGCGCAATTGGCAGCCTTGTTGGCGGTGCTTGCGCTCGCAGTGTGGGTTTCACACCGTCTCAAACACTCGCGCATGGGACACGCTCTGGCGGCGATTGCCGGCAGCGAGGATGCGGCGCGCGCGCTCGGCATTGACGTGGCACGCTACAAGCTGATTGCGTTCGTGATTGCGGCTGTCTATGCGGCGCTGGCCGGTTCGCTGTTTGCCCATACCGTGGGCTTTGTCAGCCCCGAGGTGTTTGGCCTGCACATGGTGGTGCTGGGATTCACCATGCTGTATGTCGGCGGTATCGGCAGCGTCTACGGGCCGTTGATCGGCGCGCTCATCATCAGCCTGCTGCCGGAGACTTTTCGCAGCTTCAAGGATTATCAGGACCTCGCCTACGGCGCGGCCTTGATCGTGATTTTGATCTATGCGCCCAAGGGCTTGAGCTCGCTGGCTGCGCTGTGGCGGGCGCGGCGTGACGCGGGCGTGAAGCGGGAGGGCGCATGAGTCTGCTGTGCGTCGAACAAGTCACGCGCCGTTTCGGCGGCCTCACTGCCGTCGACAACGTCAGCTTCGATATTGCGCCCGGACGGGTAAGTGCCATCATCGGGCCGAACGGTGCGGGCAAGACGACCCTGTTTAACCTGATCTCGGGCTTCATGCCGCCCAGCGAGGGGCGGATTCACTTCGACGGCGAAGACATCACCGCGCGCGCGCCACACCTGGTCGCCGCGCGTGGCATCGTGCGCACCTTTCAACTGGTGCAATTGTTTCCTGAGCTCACCGCTCACCAAAACGTGGAAGCGGGTTGCCATTTGCGCGGCAGTGGCGGAGTATGGGCGGCGCTTGCGCGCACCGCCAAAGCACGGCGCGAACTCGATGAGGCCGCAGCCGCAGCGCGCGATTTGCTGTCGTTCGTGGGTCTGGCGGCGCGCGCAGAAGTGCCTGCATGTGCCTTGCCCTATGGCCAGCAGCGTCTGCTCGAAGTGGCGCGAGCGCTGGCGGCGGCGCCCAAGCTGCTGTTGCTCGACGAACCGGCTGCCGGCCTCAATGCAGTGGAGACTGAACATCTGGCGGGTGTGATCCGCGCCATCATTGACCGTGGCACCACGGTGTTGCTGATCGAGCACGACATGCATTTCGTGATGCGCCTGGCGGCGCACGTCGTGGTGCTCGACTTTGGCCGCAAGATCGCTGAAGGAGGCCCGCAGCAGGTGCAGAAAGATCCGGCAGTGCTCGAAGCCTACCTGGGTGGCGTGGATACGGAGGCGGACGTTGCCTGACCTGACCTTCATTCTCCAGACCCTGGTGTCCGGCATCGGTACCGGCTGCATTTACGGCCTGATCGGCATCGGCTATTGCGTGATCTACAACGCGAGTGGCATCGTCAATTTTGCCCAGGGCGCATTCGTGATGCTCGGTGGCATGATCACGCATGCGCTGCTCACACGCGCTGGTTTGCCGTTGCCGCTTGCTGCGCTCTGCGCCGTCGTGCTGGTCGCGTTGACCGGTGTGCTGATCGAGCGTCTGGTGGTCGGCCCGTTGTGGCGGCGCAATGCCACCATGTTCGTGATGATCCTCGCCACGCTCGCGGCGCAGATCGTGATCGAGCGTCTGACGTTGATCGTGGCGGGTGACCAGCCCAAGACTTTTCCCGGTTTTTCCGACGCGCCGCCGTTCAAGATCGGCGGGGTTGCGATCAGCGTGCAACTGCTGTGGATTGCAGGCGTGTCGGGTGCGCTGGTGGCGGGCCTCGCGCAGTTTTTCGCGCGCACCCGCATCGGACGCGCGATGCGCGCGTGCGCGATCAACCGAGAAGCGGCAGCCCTGCAGGGCATTCCGGTGGCACGCATGCTGAGGCTGGCGTTTGCGCTCTCGGCGGCGCTCGGTGCGGTGGCGGGCATTTTGATTACGCCGACGCAGTACACCGCGTTCAACGTCGGCGTGCCATTTGCGATCATGGGCTTCATCGCCGCCATCGTCGGCGGCTTCGGCAGCGCCGGCGGCGCGTTCGCTGGTGGCATCATGCTCGGCGTGGCGCAGGCGCTGGCGATCGTGACCTTTGGTGCCGGTTTCAAGAATGTCGCGGCGCTGTCGATCCTGCTGGTGTTTTTGCTGGCGCGTCCGGCCGGCCTGTTTGGCAAATCGCAATCCCTTTTTTCTGGAGGCAAGTCATGAACCTGCATCAAGTGGACTGGAGCAAACTCGAATGGCAGCCGGTGCGCGAGGGCGTCGAGCGCAAGGCGTTTTCCGGTGCGGGCGCAACGCTGGCATTGCACAAGCTGATGCCCAAACACGAGCCGCGTCCGCATCAGCATCCGCACGAACAAATCGTCTACATCATTGCCGGGCAGATCCGTTTTCATGTCGGTGACGAGCAGACCCTGCTTGGTCCGGGTGGCTTGCTGGTGGTGCCGCCCAACACCATGCATTGGGGTGAAGTGGTGGGCGACGAACCGGTGCTAAATCTGGACGTATTCACGCCGCAGCGGCCGGAATACGCTTGAGGGCGTAGCTGGCGTCACCGCGCCGGCGTCAGAGACCTTTGAGCAGGTTCTTCGCAATGATGACTTGCTGAATCTGCGACGTGCCTTCATAGAGCCGCAGCAAGCGCACGTCGCGGTAAAAGCGTTCGACCTTGTATTCGCTCATGTAGCCTGCGCCGCCGTGAATCTGCACGGCCTTGTCGGCAGCGCGGCCCACTGCTTCGGTGGTGAAGTATTTGCACGACGCTGCAAGCATCGGCAGTCGCGGGTCTTTGTTGAGTCTGGCGGCGTCGTAGCGCCGCGCGCCGTCGCGCACCATGCATTCGGAGGCATACAACTCGGTCTGCATGTCGGCCAACATGCCCTGGATTAGCTGAAACTCGGCGATGGCCTGGCCGAATTGTTTGCGTTGCACCGCGTAGTCGAGTGCTTCTTTGAGGATGCGCTTGGCCATGCCGGTAGCCATTGCCGAGATATGGAAGCGGCCGCGGTCGAGCACCTTCATCGCGGTCTTGAAACCAACGCCGGGCTTGCCACCGATGATGTTGGCGGCGGGCACGCGTGCGTTGTCGAAAATCACGTCGCAGGTTTTGGTACCGCGCTGGCCCATCTTTTGGTCGATCTTGCCGAGAGTGATGCCGGGGGTGTCGCGCGGCACGATGAAGGCCGAGATGCCGCCCGCACCTTTGATGGCGGGCTCATTTGCTGAACTTGTGCGTGCCATCAGCGTCAAGGCATGCGCGCGCACGGCATTGGTGATGTAACGCTTGGTGCCATTGATCACATACTCATCGCCATCGAGGATCGCGGTGGTCTGCAGCGAGGCGGCGTCGGAGCCGGCGTTCGGTTCGGTCAGCGCGAATGAAATGATGACGTCGCCGCTGGCGATCTTCGGCAGCCAGGTTTGCTTCTGCTCTTCGGTGCCGTCCATCAAAATGCCTTGCGAGCCGATGCCGACGTTGGTGCCGAACACCGAGCGGAAGGCGAGGGCGGTCTGGCCCAGTTCCATGCAGATTTCAGCTTCTTCCGCCATCGTCAGGCCGATGCCGCCGTACTCTTCGGGGATCGACAAACCGAACAGCCCGAGCTGTTTCATCTCCGCCACAATCTCGGCGGGCACGTCGTCCTCGGTCTCGACGCGGTCTTCGTTGGGAACCAGGCGTTCCTGCACGAAGCGGTGGATTGAGTCTTTGAGGATGGAGAAGGTTTCGGTGTCGAGGGACATGTCAGAGTGAATTTTGCACTGAGAAATTGCGCCACTTTATTTGTCGCGATACCATTTATCGCGACAAATAAAGCGGCGCAATAAATCGTACGGCTTCAGTATTACTGCACCGGTTTGACATGCTGCGCCAACGTGTACTCGTCAGTGCGCGCGCCGTAGTCAAGTTGCTTCTTCATCGCCAATGTTGCCGCTTCGATGGCGATGCCTTCGCGCTTCTTCTCGTCGGTGGTGGCAAAGCCCGCATCGAGCAATTGATCGACGCGCGGGAGAGAATGTTTGCCCCAGTTCCAGGTGCCGTAACCCTTGGCCGTGTCCGGGGTTGCCAGCAATGAGCGCAGCGCCAGGTCCCCGGAGAATGAACCCCAGCCAAGCATGGCGAATGCGAATTCGCCATTGCGTGCCTTGGTGAAGTAGGTGGCTGCCGGATGGGTCTCGACTTTGGTTTGAATGCCGATGCGCGCCAGCATCTGCGCGACGGCTTGGGCGAGCTGGTCGTCATTGACGTAGCGGTTGTTCGGTGCGGCGACCGTCATCGCGAAGCCATCGGGGAAACCCGCTTCCACCAACAGTTTGCGGGCACCATCGGCATCGAACGCGTCTGGGGTGAGCGCCTTGACGTGGCCGAATACCGGTGGCGACACCAGGTTGGATGCAGGCAGGGCGAAGCCCTCCATCACGCGCTCGGCGAGGGCCGCACGATTGATTGCTTTGGAGATGGCCTGCCGCACGCGGATGTCTTTGAGCGGATTCTTCGGCAGCGGCTTGCCGTCTTTGGCGGTGACGCCGGGTGGATTGTCGCGGCTCTGGTCGAGGTGGAAGAACAATGTGCGCCACGAGACTTTGGTCGCTAACCTGAAATTGGCATTGGTCTTGAGCCGTGCCGCATCGGCAGTAGGGATGCTGTCGATCATGTCGACGTCGTTCGACAACAGCGCGGCAATCCGTGCCGGGTCGCTCGGCAGGATTCGCAGTGTGGCCTTGTCCCACGCCGGTTTGGCACCCCAGTAGGCATCGTTGCGCGCGAACTCAACACGGTCGCCGCGTTTGAACGAGGCGAGCCTGAACGGGCCGGTGCCGATGGCGGCCTTGCCATTGTTGAAATCGTCCGTGACCGCCTGCGCATGCTTGCGGCTGACGATGAACAACGAGTTCAGGTCATATGGCAGCATCGCGTAAGGCTGATCGGTGGTGAAACGCAGGGTATGCGCATCGACCGCGCGCGCCGTCTTGACCGGCTTGACGAAGCCGGCGAACTGGCCGCCCGACGCCTCCATGCGTTTCGCGCGTTCAATTGATGCGAGCACATCGTCGGCGGCGAACTCGCTGCCGTCATGAAACTTGACGCCGCGGCGCAGCTTGAATTCCCAGGTCGTCGCATTGACCGCACGCCACGACTCGGCCAGACCCGCCGTCAGGCGCGCGTCAGCGTCCACATGCGTGAGCGCCTCATACACATGCCAGGCCGCATTGTTGTTGGGCGCGATATTGGTGAGGTGCGGATCAAGCGAGGTGATATCGGCCGAGACGCCGATGCGCAGTTCGGCAGCAGGAGCCGCAACCGAGTACGTCAGGGAAAGCGTGAGGGAAAAAACGCCAAGAATGGCTCCCAGAGCCATTCTCGTAAAGGTGGCTCCCAGAGCCATTCTCGTGAATATGGCACCCGGAATCATTCTTTCGAGGGTGTTTAACATGGCGTACAGAGTCGGCTGCAATGGTCGCGCTTACTTCTTATCGGCGCTTGGCCGGAACTGATGGGCCAGCGTGTACTCATCCGTGCGCGGCGTATAGCTGATGCCCTTCTTCGCCGCCCAGGTGTTGATCTGGTGATGAATCGGGATGATGCCGAGATCATTGATCGCAATGGCGGTAGCGTCCTGCAACAGCTTCTCGCGTGCCTTGTCGTCTTTGGTACCGAGCGCTTTGTTGGTCAACTCATCCACCATCGGATGCGAGTAGCGGCCCCAAGCAAACGTGCCCATGCCTTTGGCCGGATCGTTGGTCACGAGGTGCGAGCGCAGCGGGCCCGACGACTCGGCGGTGGAGGCGCCCCAGCCGAGCATTGCGAAGCTGAATTCAAGTTTCGACGCGCGACCGAGGTAAACGCCCATTGGCATGGTCTCGACCTTGGTCTGGATGCCGGCGCGCGTGAGCATGCCCGCTACTGCCTGCGCAATCTGGTCGTCGTTGACATAGCGGTTGTTTGGCGCATGCAAGGTCATCTGGAAGCCGTCGGGATAGCCCGCTTCCTTGAGCAATTTTTTCGCGCCTTCGACATCCACCTTTTCGGGCTTGAGCGCAGGGTTGTGGCCGAACATCGGCGCCGGCACCAGGTTGGCGGAGGGGAGCGAGAGGCCTTCCATCACGCGCGATTTGATGGCTTCGCGGTCGATGGCCTTGGAAATCGCCTGGCGCACGCGCAGGTCGCGCAGCGGGTTCACGTCGAGTGGTTTGCCGCTTTTGTCAAACACAAATGGTGTTTGCTTGCGGTTGGTGTCGATGTGAAAAAAGATGATGCGGTGGCTGGTCTTGGTCGATACGCTCACCGTGTTGTTGGTCTTGAGCTTGGCAAAGTCGGCGGTCGGGACGTTTTCAATTGCCTGCACGTCGCCCGAAAGCAGGGCGGCGATGCGCGCCGGGTCGTTCGGCAGGATGCGGAAGGTGACCTTCTCCCAAGGCGTCTTGCCGCCCCACCAGGCGTCGTTACGCACCAGTTCCACCCGGTCGCCGCGCGCGAAGCGCACGAACTTGTAGGGGCCGGTGCCGATCTGCCCGCGGCCCGCATTCATGTCTTCGGTGGTCGATGCCGCGGCTTTTTTCGACATGATGTAAATGGTCGAGAGGTCGTTGGCAAGGAGCGGGTAGGAGCCATTGGTCTTGAAGCGGATCGTCAGCGGGTCTACGATTTCGCTCTTGACGATTGCCTTGGTGTAGACCGTGAAGGGGCCGGGGCTGTTCTTGATTTGCGAGACGCGCTCAATTGACGCCACCACGTCGCCGGCAGTGAAGTCAGCGCCATCGTGAAACTTCACCCCCTTGCGCAACTTGAATTCCCAGGTGTCGTCGTCGACCTGTTTCCACGAGGTGGCGAGGCCGGGGATCAAGCGTGAATCGGCATCGAGCATCACCAGCGCATCGAAGATGTGCCAGGCGATGTTGTTGTTGGGGAAGAGATTGACGAAGTGCGGATCGATTGACGTGATGTCGGCACCCATGCCGATGCGCAGTTCCTGCGCAGTGGCCGGTGTCGCTGTGGTGGCTGCAGTCAGACTCAGCGCGGCACTGGCCAAAAGGGTCAGCAACGGGCGGCGCAGGCGCGCGAATGATGGGGTCATGCTCGTCTCCTCACAAAAGTGAATTTGCATTATATCGGTGCCTCAGGCGACAATCGCACCTTCAGCACGTGGCGCAGGCACATGACATTCTCACCCGGCATCTGCCGGAAACCCTTGGTGGGAGCGACTTTTGAGCGCATGGCCGCGCAAACACGTGAGTCAATCAGATGAGTGACGACGCCCACCCGCCATCGCGCCCGGGCAGTGGCATCCTCCTGATGCTGTGCGCGGTGAGCTGCTTCGCTGCGACCGATACCATTGCCAAAATTCTGGTCACGCACTACTCCACGCTGCAATTGTTGTGGATTCGCAATAGCGTGCATGTGCTGACCATCGTACTGCTGGGCTGGCCGATACTGGGCAAGCGCCTGTTCCAGGCCAACAACATGCGCTGGCAATGGCAGCGCGGCCTGCTGTTGCTGACCTGCTCATTCCTCGCGTTTACCTCGCTGCGCTTCATGCCGGTGGCCGAGTTCACTGCGATCATTTTCGCCTCGCCGCTGTTGGTGACCCTGCTCGCCGCGCGCTGGTTGAAGGAGCGCGTCAGCCTTGCCCGCTGGTGTGCGATTGGCGCGGGTTTCATCGGCGTGATGATCATCATCCGCCCCGGCAGCGGCTTGTTTGGCCCGGCGGCGCTGATCCCGCTGCTGCTCGCTGGCATCTCCGCTTTTTTTGTCATCCTCACGCGCAAATATGCGCGCGATGACGACGCTCTCACGACGCTGTTCTATACCGGACTGGTGGGAGCGCTGGCCACATCGCTGACCATGCCATTTGTGTGGCACACGCCGCCAGTGGCCGACTGGCCGGCGTTGCTCGCGCTCGGCGTGATCGCGGCGGCTGGGCACTACATGTTCGTGCTGGCATTTCGCCGTGCACCGGCCTCCACGCTCTCACCATTCAGCTATGCGCAACTGCTGTTTGCCGTGCTGTTCGGTTACTTGCTGTTGCACACGGTGCCAGACCACTGGTCGTTCATCGGCATGGGCGTGGTGGTGGCTTCCGGCATGGCAGCGGCGATCTTGCAGCGCTGGGAGATGCGCAGTTCGCGTCAGTAAGCCCCTGTCAGGTGCCCGCAATGGCGTGATCTCAATACGCATTCATCCTTGCAGACGCCCCGCAAATGCAGGTGCTGGTGTACTGGCCATTGCCCGCCCGGCGCTGCGACTGAGACTGGTGTGGGCGTAAGTATAAATACGTGGCATCCAGAAGTCTTGACCGCCCGTACTATGACTGTCCTGGGCAACAATGCGGGTCAACGCGTGTTTATCCGGGCCTTCCTCCCTCATCCCTTTTTCTCTGGAGTCCACGATATGAGCGTCCGCCCTGCCAGTCTTGCTGCATCCGCCCTTGCTGTTGCCACCCTGCTCGCCAGTTTGCCCGCCGCTGCGCAGGTTGACCCCACCCGGTTTGTAGATCAATTCGAGGGCACGTTCGGCAAATTCGCGGGCTTTCGCCGCTCCGGCGCAAAAGGTGTCTGCGCAACCGGCGAGTTCACCGGCAGTGCAGAGGGGCGCGCACTTTCTACGGCATCGGCTTTTGCCGGCAAACCGGTGCCGGTAATCGCGCGCTTCTCCGTCGGCGGCGCCAATCCAAATGCGCCGGACAACACCCGCGGCCAGCGCAACCTGGCGCTCCAGTTCAACCTGCCGGGCGGTGAGACTTGGCAGATGGGCAATATTTCGGCCCCGGTATTCGGCGCGGCCAACCCGGAGCAGTTTCTCGGCCGCCTGCAGTCGCTGCAGCCCGACCCGGCCACCAAGGCCGCAGACCCAGCCAAGGTGAAGGCGTTCGCCGATGCCAATCCCGACGTGCTGTTACAGGGCAAATACTTTGCCAGCCAGCCAGTGCCCGCGAGCTTTGCCTCGGTGAACTACTGGGGAGTACACGCCTTCGCCTTCGTCAATGCCAAAGGCGAGAAGCAATTTGGCAAGTGGATCTTCGAACCGGTAGGTGGCACCAAAGGCCTGACCGACGATGAAGCCAAGGCCAAAGGTTCCACATTCCTGATGGCCGATCTGCGCGAGCGCGCGGCCGCCGGCACGGTGGCATTCAATTTCAATCTGGAACTGGCGCAGCCGGGCGACAAGATTGACAGCGCCGTGGTGCCGCTGCCCGATGGCCGCAAGAAAGTCACCCTCGGCCGCCTGGTAATCAAGTCGGTGTCGCCGGATGCCACCGGCGATTGCGTGGCCATTACTTACATTCCCACAGTGCTGCCCAAAGGCGTGGAGCCCTCGACCGATCCGATGCTCGCTGCGCGCGCCGCGCCCTATGCGGTGGGTCTGGGACGCCGCCTTGGCGAGGGCGCCAAGCAGTAAGACAGTTAACGCAGTGCCAACGGGAGGCGCCGGGCGCTATCCCTGGGGCCTCGCGCGTAAAGCGTTTCGCACGCCACCATCCCCCGCATCGCCCACAGGGGGGATTGTGGCGTTTGCGTTTCGGCGTTATGGTTTAATCCTTCGATGCCCACAGCCTTCAAATCGGTCGCCATCATTGGCAAGTATCAGAGTCAGGGAATCGCAGAACCGCTGCGCGAGATCGCTGCGTATCTAAAGGAATCGGGACGCCGCGTACTGATCGAGGCGGACACCGCCGGCAACACCGGCATTGCTGACTACCCTGCTGTGCCGGTGCAGGAGCTCGGCGGACAGGCCGATTGCGCCATCGTGGTCGGTGGTGATGGCACCATGCTGTCGATTGCACGCATCCTGGCACCGCACAAAGTCCCGCTGATCGGTATCAACCAGGGGCGCCTGGGTTTCATGACCGACATCGCACTTGACGAAAAAATCGCTGCGCTCGATGCCATCCTCGGTGGGGTGTATGACGCCGAAGACCGCCATATTTTGCAAGGTACGGTGACGCGCCAGGGGCAAGTGCTGCTCGATACGCTAGCGCTCAACGATGTGGTAGTGAGCCGCGGTTCGGTCGGCGGCATGATTGAACTGACCGTCAACATCGACGGGCGCTTTGTGTACAACCAGCGCTCTGACGGCCTGATCGTGGCGACGCCGACAGGCTCGACCGCCTACTCCCTGTCGGCCAACGGTCCGATCATGCATCCGAATCTGGCGGCGATTGCGTTGGTGCCCATTTCGCCGCACGCGCTGACCAACCGGCCGATTGCACTCTCCGACAATTGCACCGTGGAGATGACCCTCACGCGCGGACGCGACGCTGGCGCGCACTTCGACGGACAGGCGCATTTCACGTTGATGGAGGGCGATTGCGTGACGGTGCGGCGCTCTGAACACCGCATCCGCTTCTTGCATCCACAGGGCTACGACTATTTCCGCATGCTGCGCGAGAAGTTGCACTGGTCGGCGCTGCCGCCCTCCGGTGGCAAATAGTACGTGGCAAATAGCGTGTGGCAGAGAAAACGTTTGGCCAGTAACGCGCGGTAATTAGTATGTATAAAATAACAGTTATTGTATGACCTGTGCCCCGGCCGCCAACCCCGCTGTGCTTGCCGCAACCGGGGCGGCCAAAGATTGATCCCATGTTGCGCTTCTTGAGCATCCGCGATTTCGTGATTGTCGAGCGCCTCGAACTTGAGTTCGAGCGCGGCTTCACCGTGCTCACCGGTGAGACCGGTGCCGGCAAATCGATCCTGATCGACGCGCTCGCATTCACACTCGGTGAGCGCGGCGATGCCGATGTGGTGCGCAAGAGCGCCAAACAGGCCGAGATCTGCGCCGAGTTCGAATCGGGCAAGGTGCTCGACGCGTGGCTCGCTGAGCATGAACTGACATCGGACGAAGGCGGCTGCATGCTGCGCCGGGTGATTGATGCTTCAGGCCGATCGCGCGGCTTCATCAACGGTCGCAGCGCGACGCTGGCGCAATTGCGCGAAGCCGGGGAGTTTCTGGTCGACATTCACGGCCAGCATGCGCATCAGTCATTGGTCAAATCCGATGCCCAGCGCGCGCTGCTCGACGATCACGCCGGGTTGGACGTTGAAGTGCGCGAGGTGTCAGTGGCGTGGAAGCGCTTCAAGCACTTGCGCGACAACCTCAAGTTCGCGGAGAGCGGTGCGCGCGAACTTGAAGCCGAGCGCGAGCGCGTCGCGTGGACGGTGGAAGAACTTTCTAAACTCGCGCCGCGCGCAGGCGAATGGGACGGGGTACAGCGTGAACACACGCGTCTCGCGCATGCCGCCAGTTTGATCGAGGGTGTGCGGGGTGCCGTCGCGGCGTTGAGCGAGTCCGATGATGCCGTGCTTAGCGCACTTGCGAATGTCGCATCCTCGCTCGATGCCCTGACGGATTACGACCCCTCGCTCAAAAGTGTGATCGACGGCGTGCAAGCCGCGAAGATACAGGTGCAGGAAGCGGCGCGTGATTTGTCGCAATACCTGCGCCGTGCCGAACTCGACCCCGAGCGTCTGGCCGAAGTCGAGCAGCGCGTTGAGGCCTTGCACAGCGCCGCGCGCAAGCACCGCGTCGCGCCGGCCGACCTGCACGAAGCGCTTACAAAAGCAGTGGCGCGGCTCGAAGAACTGAAGCTGTCAACTGACATCGAAGCGCTCAAACGCGAGCTGGCCGGTGCCGCGGATCAATACGCCACTGCCGCGAAAGCCTTGTCCACCAAGCGTTTGCGGGCCGCGAAGAAATTATCCGCCGAGGTGACAGCGTCGATGCAGACACTTGCCCTGGCGGGCGGAAAGTTCGAGATTGCCTTGCAGCCGCAGGGTGAAGGCGGCGCGCACGGCATGGAGCGCATCGAGTTTCTGGTGGCAGGGCACGCGGGCGTGGATCCGCGCCCGATGGGCAAGGTGGCGTCAGGCGGCGAGCTGTCGCGCATCAGTCTCGCGATTCAGGTCATCACCAGCAAAGCGGCCAAGGTGCCGACGCTAATTTTTGACGAAGTCGATGCCGGTATTGGCGGCGCGGTGGCTGAAGTGGTGGGGCGTTTACTCAAAGAGTTGGGCAACGAGCGCCAGGTGCTGTGCGTCACGCATTTGCCACAAGTGGCGTCGCAGGGCGGGCAGCATTGGCAAGTCGGCAAGGCCACCGGCAAGGGCGTGACGCGCTCGACGCTGACAGTGCTCGACAAGACCGGCCGGGTCGATGAAATCGCACGCATGCTCGGTGGTACCGAGATCACCAGCACCACCAAAAAGGCTGCGAAGGAGATGCTCGCGGCGTGATGCAGACAAATTGTGAGACGTTCGAGCGCGGGTCGCTGCGATATAATTCTGGTCTCAGTGCAGTTTTTTGTTCGTGTTTTGATCCCTCCCCGCTGCTGTAGCTCAGTCGGTAGAGCAATTGCTTCGTAAGCAAAAGGTCGCCAGTTCGATTCCGGCCAGCAGCACCAAGATGATTTTTCCGCAATACAACGTAACGGCTTGACGCGCATTCGTGTCGAGCCGTTTGTCTTTGGAGACCGGCATGCCCACCATTCGCACGGACGACGGCGTCAACCTGTATTACGAAGAGGCGGGCAGTGGCACGCCGATCGTGTTTGTGCATGAATTCGCCGGTGACTGGCGCAGTTGGGAGCCGCAGATGCGCCACTTTGCGCGCCGCTTCCGCTGCATTACCTACAGTACGCGCGGCTATCTGCCGTCGGACGTGCCGGAGAGCGCGGATCGTTACACGCAAGACCGCATGCGTGACGACATTCGATGCGTGCTCGATGGCTTGAGCATCGAACGTGCGCACATCGTCGGTTGCTCGATGGGAGCGTTCGCCGCGCTGCATTTCGGCATGGAACATGGCAATGCCGCAGCGGTTGCTGCCGGCAAGGCCCGCGCGCTGTCGCTCACGCTGGTGGGCGTGGGCTCTGGTGCGCACCCTGCTGACCATCAGCGCTTCAAGAGTGAATCGGTGGTGCGTGCGGGCACGATTCGCGGCGAGGGTATGGCCAAACTGGCGGCGACCTATGGTCATGGTGCCGCGCGCATTCAATATCTCAACAAAGACCCGCGCGGTTTTGCCGAGTATGCCAAGCAGCTCGCTGAACATTCTGCCGCCGGCTCGGCCAACACGATGGAAGGCTATCAGGGCCGCCGTCCTTGCCTGTACGACCTCACCGAGCGCATGGCGGCGATTGACGTGCCTTTGCTGGTGGTGAGCGGGGATGAAGACGAGCCCTGCATCGAGCCTTCGGTGTTGATCAAGCGCGTGGTGCCGAAGGCGGGTCTGTCGATCGTGCCCAGGACCGGGCATGCAGTCAATCTCGAAGAGCCGGTGGTGTTCAACCAACTGCTCGATGAGTTTTTGCATCAGGTCGCGCACGGCCGCTGGGCGGCGCGCGATGCGCGTGCCAAGCCCGAGTCGATCTGGGGGCCGGGTGGCAAGAAGCCGGTCGCTGCCTGATCCAGTGCGCATTGCGCAATGATTTGGGAAATTGGCTCGGCGCTCAAGCACCTGTTTCTGCCTCCGGTAGTGTTTGGCTGGCCGTTGGTGTACGCGCTGGTATTTTTCAGGCGCAAGCCGCGCCGCGCGCGCTGGGCCCTGGGCATCGGTACCGTGTTGCTCTATGCAAGTGCCACATCGTGGGTCGCTGGCGGGTTGATGACACTGGCGGTCGATGCGGCGCCGGTCCGGTCGCAGCGTGCACCGCAGGCCGTGGTGATACTGGGCGGTGGCCGCGCCCTGGAATTTGATGCCGCAGGCAAATTGAAGCAGGCCCGGCTTGGGCCGGCGGCATATGAGCGGGTGTTTGAAGGCATGCGCATCGCGCGCCAGACCGGATTGCCGATCCTGGTGACCGGCGGCAAGGGAGATGGTTTTGATCCCGCAGAAGCCGTGGTGATGGCCGACGTATTGCGCCGCGATTTGGGGCTGGCGCCGCGTTGGATCGAAGCAGCGTCACGCAACACGGTCGAGAACGCGCGGTTTTCCGCACCGCTGCTCAAGCGCGAGGGAATCAGCAGCGTGATCCTGGTCACCAATGGCTATCACATGCGCCGCGCGCGCTATTTGTTTGAGCAAAGCGGGCTGCAGGTCACTCCCGCCGTGGCCGATCCGTCGAGCACGGCACCGTTGGGCTGGCAAGGGCAGCTGCGCGCGCTGATTCCCAATGCGGGCGCGATTGAAGTCACCTATCTGGCCTGCAACGAAGCGGGTGGCCTGCTTTACGCCTGGCTGATGAGTACGTTCGCCGCCGCCACGCCTTCAAAGACTGTGGCGAACTGAAGCTTCACACGCAGCTCGCGTTTCATGCGCGTGTTGTCGAGGCGCCGTGACTCGCTCATAAACGAGCGCAGCATGGGTGACACCACAGCATCAAGCTGGGCACGCGGCAGGCGTGGCGGGCGCGGCAAGCTGAACGCATCCGCCACGAGGTCAAAGTACTCGCCCATTTTGAGCGCACTGTCGTCGCTCGCGTGATAGATGCGCACCTGCGGGCGCACCCGCCGGCGCAAACGCTTGATCGCGGCCAGCGTGATCGACGCGAGGTCTGCTGCGTGAATGTGATTGGTGTAAACGTCCTGCTCCGGAACCAGAGTGGGCGTGCCGGCCTTGAGACGAGCAATCGGCAGCCGGTCGTGCGCATAGATGCCCGGTACGCGCAGGATGATCAGACGGAAAGCGCCGCGCTTGGCGGCACGTGAGAGGGCGCGTTCGGCGTCGACGCGGCGGCGGGCGCGTGCATTGTGTGGATTGAGTGCCTGTGATTCGGTGATGCACGCGCCGCTGCAGTCGCCGTAGACGCCGCTGGTGCTGAGGTACACAACGCAGCGCGCGCGCGCGGGACCGTGCGCAGGTTGAGTTGCGGCCTGATTCCAGGCCTGTGATGCTGATTTTTGAGAGCGGCTGAGCGCAGGTGCAGAGAGCAAATTGCGCGTACGCAGATCACGCGTCAGGTAAGATTGCGGCGGCGCGGCGTGCACCAGCACATCCCAATCGCGCGGCAGGCGTTTCAGGGTGCCCGGTTTGTCCAGATCGGCCAGCATGGCACGGGCGCCGAGGCGCTTGAGGCGAGGGCGTTTGGCGGCTGTGGAAGTGACCGCCACCGCGCGTTCCCGCCGCTTCAGCTTGGCCAGTACCCGCTGGCCAATATCACCCGCTCCTACCATCAACATTTTCATCAAATCATTTTCCCATGACGTTCAACGTATCGATCCAGCCTTCCAATCACCAGTTCACCGCCAAACCAGACGAGAGCATTTTGCAAGGGGCGCTCAACAATGGCATCGGCCTGCCCTATGGCTGCCGCAATGGCGCCTGCGGCTCGTGCAAGGGCAAGCTGGTGTCGGGCACCGTGGACTACGGCAAGCACTCGATCACCGCGCTGTCTGACACGGAAAAGGCAGAAGGCAAGGCCTTGTTCTGCTGCGCCAAGCCGCTCTCGGATGTGGTCATCGAAGCGCGTGTGTTCGACGCGACCAAAGACTTTCAGGTCAAGATTTTGCCCTCGCGCGTGCAGAGTATTGAGCGTGTCGCGCCAGATGTTGTTGTCGTGTCGCTCAAATTGCCGGCCAACGAGCGCCTGCAATTTCTCGCAGGGCAATACATTGAATTTTTGCTCAAGGAAGGCAAGCGTCGCAGTTATTCGATGGCCAACGCGCCGCATGACGATGCCTTCGTACAACTGCATATCCGCCATATGCCCGGCGGTCATTTCACCGACCACGTGTTCACCAAAATGAAAGAGCGCGACATCCTGCGCTTTGAAGGCCCTCTCGGCAGCTTCTTTTTGCGTGAAGACTCTGACAAACCGATGATCATGGTCGCCAGCGGCACCGGTTTTGCACCCATCAAGGCGGTGATTGAACACGCGCTTCATCGTGACAGCAAGCGCCCGATCACCCTCTATTGGGGCGGGCGGCGCCCGCAGGACATTTACATGATGGCCTTGTGCCAGGGTTGGGCGGCGGCGCATTCACACATCAGCTTCATCCCGGTGGTGTCAGACGCGTTGCCTGAAGACAACTGGACTGGACGCACCGGCTTCGTTCACCGTGCAGTGATGGAAGATTTTGCCGACATGAGTGCGCATCAGGTCTACGCCTGCGGCGCCCCGGTGGTGGTTGATTCAGCGCGCAAGGACTTTATCGGGCAATGCAAGCTGCCGGAAGATGAGTTTTATGCCGACAGCTTTACTACCGAGGCTGATCTGGCTAGGGCGGCATAATCTCAGTCGGACGTGGGCGCAGCGGCACGGCTTGATGCGCGGTTGCCCGCAACTCTGCGGCGATGCATACGAATAATTTCAACATGCCATCACCCTGAAAAGCGCAGGGATGGAGGGTCTACGGGGAGTGCCGGCCTGCGAGGCGCATGGACAATCACTCTCCGAGGTAGGCCATGCGCACTTTTTCATCCTTGAGCAAGTCGCTTGAAGCACCTGACAGCGTGATGAGGCCGCTCTCCATCACGTAGGCGCGCTGCGTGATCGACAACGCGAGGCGCGCATTCTGCTCAACCAGCAGGATGGTGACGCCGGATTGCGCGATCTTCTGAATCGTTTCGAAAATGCGCTGCACGATCAGGGGGGCGAGGCCCATGCCGGGTTCATCGAGCAGAAGCAGGCGCGGGCGTGTCATCAGCGAGCGCCCGATGGCGAGCATCTGCTGCTCGCCGCCTGACAGGGTGCCGCCGGTTTGCGCGGCGCGTTCTTTGAGGCGCGGGAACAGGTCAAACACGCGTGCGCGATCCTGCTCGACTTGCGCGTCGTTGTGCAAGTACGCGCCCATTGTCAAATTCTCGTTGACTGTGAGTTTGGGAAAAATGCCGCGCCCCTCGGGGACCAGCACCAAGCCGGCGCGGGTGAGTTGGTGCGCGGGCAGGCCACCCACCGCATGGCCGTCATAGCGGATCGCGCTTTGCACAAGGTGCTGCGCGCCAGATGTGCCGGCCAGCATGCCCGCGATGGCTTTGAGGGTCGTGGTTTTGCCAGCACCGTTGGCGCCGATCAGGGCAACCATTTCACCAACCGCGACCGCAAGGTCGATGCCCTTGACGGCTTCAATGCCACCGTAGGCGACTTTGAGTCCGGCCAGTTCCAGCAGTGTGCTCACGCCGCCGCCTCGCTTTGGTCCGCATCCGCCTGCGGCGAACCCAGATAGGCGGCGATCACCGCCGGATCAGCGCGCACTTCGGCGGGCGTGCCTTCAGCGATCTGTACGCCATAGTCGAGTACCAATATGCGGTCGCACAGTGACATGACAAACTTCATGTCGTGCTCGATCAGCAGCACGGTGATGCCTTGGTCACGAATGCGGCGAATCAAGTCGGCGAGATCACGCGTCTCGGAGGCGTTCATGCCGGCTGCGGGTTCGTCCAGGGCGAGCAGTTGCGGATCAGTGGCGAGCGCGCGGGCGATTTCGAGACGGCGTTGCAGGCCATAGGGCAGGCTGGCGGCGCGCGTGTTGGCGTGGGCGGTGAGGCCGGCAAAGTCGAGCAGTTCGCGCGCGCGCGCCTCAATCGCCACTTCCTCGCGGCGCTGTGACGGCAGGCGCAGCATGGCTGACCACACCCCGGCGTGGGTGCGCGCGTGACGACCGATCATCACGTTCTCGAGTACCGAGAGATTGGCGAACAGGCGGATGTTCTGAAATGTGCGCGCGATGCCGGCACGTACCGCGGCATCCGGCGTGTGCACCCCGAGCATCGTGCCGTTGAAGCGGATGCTCCCGCCATCGCGTTCGTACAAGCCGGTGAGCACGTTGAAGAAGGTGGTTTTGCCGGCCCCGTTGGGGCCGATCAGTCCATAAATTGCGCCGCGCGCAATCGAGACGGAGACGTTCTGGAGTGCCGTGATACCGCCAAAGGATTTGGCGATGCCTGCAGCATGCAATAGGGGCGTACTCACGGCAAACACGCCACCGCGCGCGCAGCGCAACAGGCATCGATCGCGGCGCATTCGCAATGACTCACGCGCGCCCCTCGTTCATCTCGCGCCGCCGCACTTCGGACGGCAGCAGGCCCGCCGGGCGGTACAGCATCACCAGCACCAGCGCCAGACCGAACAGCAGCATGCGAATCACCTCGGGTTCGATCAGCATCTTGCCGAACAAAAGGGTTTGCAGCGGCGCAACGGTGTAGCGCAACAACTCAGGCACGAACGAGAGCAGCAGGGCACCGACGATCACGCCGCGAATGTTGCCCATGCCACCCAGCACCACCATAGCAAGCACCATCACCGATTCGGTGAGACCAAAGCTTTCCGGGCTGACAAACCCCTGCATCGAAGCAAACATGCCTCCCGCAATGCCGCCGAACGAGGCCCCCATCGCAAACGCCAGCAGTTTGATGCGCGTGGTGTCGATGCCCATTGCGCGTGCGGCGATTTCATCTTCGCGAATCGCCTCCCAGGCGCGGCCGATGCGTGAATCCTGCAAACGCAGGTTGATGACGATGACAATCAGAAGCACGATCAGCAGCAGGTAGTAATACTTGATCGGTCCGCTGAAGGTAAGGCCGAGCCAGGTGTCAGTGGTGCCCAGATCGATGCCCCCCATGCGCACTGGGTCAATGCGTGAAATGCCCTGTGGCCCATTGGTGATGTTGACCGGGCGCGACAGGTTGTTGAGAAAAATGCGGATGATTTCGCCAAAGCCGAGCGTGACGATGGCGAGGTAGTCGCCGCGCAGCTTGAGCGTGGGCGCTCCGAGCATCACGCCGAACAGCGCCGCCACCGCGGCGCCGATCGGCAGGATCGCCCAGAAAGGCAGATGCAGGCCGAAATGCGGGCTGGC
>JANPAR010000171.1:0-5127 GCA_031430015.1 Burkholderiales bacterium | reverse complement strand
GATCGCCCGCGTGAACCGCGTCTTCCGCGATAAGCCCGGCGGACTGGTGGTGGATTATCTCGGCCTGGCCGATCAGTTGAAGAAGGCGCTGGTCACCTATACCGAGAGTGGCGGCGAGGGCAACCCGACCTTCGACACCGCTCAGGCCATCGCAGTGATGCTGGAGAAACATGGGATCGCCTGCGGGATGATGCACGGCTTCAACTGGGACAAGTGGACCAGCGGCACTCCGACAGAGCGCCTGCAACTCATCCCGGCAGGGCAGGAACACATCCTCGAACAGGAAGACGGCAAGAAACGTTGGGTGCAGGTAGTGGCGGATCTTTCCCGCGCCTTTGCTCTTTGCGCCGCCAGCGACGAAGCCACGCAGATCCGCGACGACGTTTCATTTTTCCAGGCTCTGCAGGCCGCACTGAACAAGCAAAGCAGCGGGAGCACGAAAACGCCCGAGCAGATCGACGCGGCGATTCGCCAGCTTGTTTCCAAGGCGATCACGACCGAAGGCCAGATCATTGACGTCTTTACCGCTGCGGGGTTGCCCAAGCCAAACATTGGCATTCTCTCCGAACAGTTTCTCGCCGAGGTGCGTGGCCTCAAGCACAAGAACGTGGCGGCCGAGTTGCTGGAGAAATTGCTCAAGGACGAACTTAAGGTGCGCTCGAAGCGCAACCTAGTGCAGAGCCAGGCGTTCTCGGAAAAGCTCAAGCAGACTCTCAATGCGTATCACAACCGCGCGATCTCGACCATGCAGGTGCTCGAGGAGTTGATCAGTCTCGCCAAGGAACTTGATGCCGCCACCAAGCGCGGCGAAGAGCTTGGGCTGACTGACGATGAAGTTGCTTTTTACGACGCGCTTGCCGCCAACGAGAGTGCGGTCAAAGCGATGGGCAGTGCCGAGCTGCGCGTGATTGCCGCCGAGTTGGTGACGCAGGTGCGCAAGAGCGTGACGATCGACTGGACATTGCGCGAAAGCGCCCGCGCCAAGATCAAGGTGATGGTCAAGCGCATCCTCAACAAATACGGCTACCCGCCGGATTTGCAGGAAGAAGCGACCAAGACGGTGCTGGCGCAGGCGGAGTTGTTGTCGGCGATTTGGGCCGAGGCGTAGGCTGGAGAGCCTTGGTGGGAGCGTGTTTTGTGATGATGGCTCCTGAAATCCGCATCCACCAACGGTTTTACGGCTATGCATCCGAACAAATCAAATGCGATGCCGCTCCACCAATTGCTTGGCGATGACCTGCCGCAGCACCTCGTTCGCGCCCTCACCAATACACATCAGCATCGCATCGCGGTAAAAGCGCTCGATCTCGTACTCGACCGCGTAGCTGTAGCCGCCGAAGATGCGCATCGCCTCCTGGGCGCAGTGCGCGCCGGCCTCGGAGCCTGCCAGTTTGGCGACGGCCGCTTCGAGATCGCAACGCTCGCCGGCGTCGTACTTGCGCGCCGCCCGCTCCAGCAGCCCCTTCGCGCCCTCGACCATGGTCACCATGTCGGCGAGCTTTAATTGAATCGCCTGATGCTGGCAGATCGGCTTGCCGAAGGCGCTGCGCTCCTGCGCGTAGCGCAGCGCCATCTTCAGCGCACCTTCGGCGATGCCGGCACCGCGCGCGCCAACATTGATGCGGCCGAGCTCCAGGCCACCGGCGGTTTGCGCGAAGCCCTGGCCTTCCACACCGCCCAGCAGATTCGCCTTCGGCACGCGGTAGTTGTCGAAGTGCAACTCGCAGGTGTCGATCGCGCGATAGCCCATTTTCTGGATTTTGCCGGCCACGTTGTAGCCCGGGCCTTTTTCCGCAATCAACAGACTCATGCCTTTGTGGCGTGGTTGCGCTTCCGGGTCGGTCTTGACCAGCAGCAGTGTGAAGTGTCCATGCAGGCTGTTGGTGATCCACATCTTGCCGCCGTTGACCACGTAGTCGTCGCCGTCCAGTTTTGCGCGGGTGCGAATGGCTTGCAAGTCGGAACCGGCGTTCGGTTCCGTCAGACCAATGCTGGCGCGCAGCTCGCCCGTCGCCATGCGCGGCAGGTAGCGGCGCTTTTGATCTTCGGTGCCGAAGCGCTCAATCGCTGCCGCGACGATCAGGTGCGAATTGAAAATGCCCGACGGCGCCATCCAGATCGCAGCCACCTTGATGACGATCTGCGCATAGGTCCAGGCCGAGAGGCCGAGGCCGCCGTACGCCTCGCCGATGGTGGCGCCGAACAGCCCGAGCGACTTCATTTGTTCGACGATGTCGTGCGGGTACTCATCGGCAAGGTCAAATTTGCGCGCCACCGGCCGTAGCTCTTTTTCGGCCCAAATGTCGATGGCGTCGACGAAGGCCTGCTGGTCGTCTGCCATGTGGCCAGTGCCACCGTTATCGCCGCCGCTGCTGCCCATGCTCGTGTGCCCCGCTGAGTCACCTGCGGTGCCGCCCGCAGTGTCACCCGCGGTGCCGCTCTGAATGCCGTCGCTCATACATCGCTCCTGTTGCCTGTGCCCGATCTGTTCAGTAATTGCATTTGTCTTCCACGCTGTGACCGCGTTTGGCGATCAGGATGGTACGGTTGAAGGTGCAGACCTCCGTGCCGTCCTGATTCACCCCTGCGGTATACACCGTCACCAGGCCCGCCGTGGGGCGCGATTTGGACTCGCGTTTGTCCAGCACCGTGGAGCTGGCATACAGCGTGTCGCCGGCAAACACCGGGTGGGTCAGCTTGATGTCGGTCCAGCCGAGATTGGCGATGGCCTTCTGGCTCACATCCGTCACGCTCATGCCAACGATCACTGCAACGGTGAATGGGCTGGCGACAATGCATTTGCCAAATTCACTCGCCTTGCCATATTCCGCATCGAAATGCAGTGGATGGTTGTTCATCGTGAGCAGCGTAAACCAGGTGTTGTCGGCTTCACTGATGGTGCGCCCCGGGCGATGCTCGTAGACATCGCCAATTGTGAAGTCTTCGTAATAGCGGCCAAAGGTTTCGCGATAGCGCTGCGGGCCGATTTGTTTGACGCCTTGCACCACGGTGGTCTCCTTGGCTGTGCTGCGGGCGTTGCCCCGGCAGGCCCGCGTGATATTGTTTGCACAGCATCGTACATCAGCATCACCAATCTCGATTGACGGCGGACGGTGACACCATGTTGATGGCGGTCGACGGCACCATGCCAGTCAAAACCGGAAAGGTACGCGCATGCATTTCACCAAACTTGGCAACGAGCGGTCGAGCCAGCGACGTGGCGTGATCGCCGCGACTGCATCGGCAGCGCTGCTGGCACTGGCCGCCTCCTTGTCCGCGCAGGCCCAACAGGACTACCCCTCCCGCCCGGTGCGCGTGGTGATTGGCTTTCCGCCGGGGCAGGCGACCGATGTGCTCGGTCGCGCAGTCGCGCTCAAACTTCAGGACGCGTTGGGTCAACAGTTCTTTGTTGACAATAAACCGGGGGCTGCGGGCATCATCGGCACCCAGGCAGCGCTGGCGGCGCCCGCCGATGGCTACACGCTGCTTGCAACTTCCTCCGGGCCGATGGCGGTCAACCCCGGCCTCTATTCCAAACTGCCGTACGAGCCGCTGAAGGATTTCACGCCGGTTGCGGGAATTGCCATCGTGCCGCTGATCCTCGTGGCCAACAACAGCTTTGGTGTGTCCAACGTCAAGGACCTCGTGGCGCTGGCCAAGGCGAAACCGGGCGCAATCAACTTCGCTTCCGGCGGCATCGGCGTCACCAATCATCTGGTGATGGAAATGTTCAGCGGCGTGGCCGGCGTGAAGATGACGCATGTGCCCTACAAGGGCGGGCCGCCGGCACTCACTGATCTGATCGCCGGGCAGGTGAGCGTGATGTTCGAAACCTCGGTCGCCGTGCTGCCCTTCATCAAGCAGGGCCGCATGAAGGCGCTGGCGGTGAGCACCGCGGCCCGCATCGCTGCCGCGCCTGATCTGCCGACGGTGGCAGAGCAGGGCTACCCCGGCTTTAGCGGCGTGCCGTGGGTGGTGTTGATGGCACCGGCGCGTACCCCGCCTGCGATTGTTGCCAAACTCAATGCCGAGGCCAACCGCGCACTGGCCACCAAAGAAATGCGCGACTCGTTCGTCGCACAGGGCGTCGAGACCATGTTGATGAGTCCGGAAGAACTCGGCGCGTTCATGAAGGCCGAACTCGACAAGTGGACTCTGGCCGTCAAGGCCTCCGGCGCGAAGGCTGATTGATGATGACAGTGGTGGTTGCGCAATGAGCGCGCCGGACAAGATAGCCACGACGCTGGCCGCACTGGCGCACGGCTTGCGCGCTGAAGACGTGCCGCCGGCCGTGTCGCTGCGCGCACGGCATTTGATTCTCGATGCCATTGGCTGCGCGCTCGCTTCGCGGCGCGAGGACTACGCGGCACGCTTTTTCGCAGCAGCGTGTGCGCTGGCCGACGGGCTTGCGGGTGAGGCTGGCAAGGGCGGTACGAGTACCACGACCGGCACGCGCGGCCTGATCGGCTACAACGAACGCCTGCCCTTGCGCGACGCCGCCATGATGAACGGTGTCCTTGCCCACGGCCTCGATTACGACGACACCCACATGGCCGGCGTAATCCATCTGACCGTGAGCGTGCTGCCCGCCGTGTTGGCGGTGGGTGCTGCGCGGCGTGTCAGCGGTGGCGCGATGCTCACCGCCTACATTGCCGGGGTCGAAGCCGGCGCGCGCATTGCCAGTGTGGTCAAGAGCGGGTTCCACGCGCACGGCTTTCATCCTACCGGCGTGGTGGGGGCGTTCGCCAGTGCGCTGGCAGCGGGCCGCTTGATGGGATTGAATGTGGAAGCCCTGGTGCGCGCACAGGGCATCGCACTCTCGCTCGCCAGCGGCAGTTTGCAATTCATCGAAGACGGCAGTTGGACCAAGCGCCTGCATCCAGGCTGGGCGGCGCAGGCCGGCATCACGGCAGCCACCATGGCGGCGCACGGCATTGCTGCACCACACGCGCCTTACGAGGGGCGTTACGGGTTTTACCGTTTGTATCTGGGGCAAAGCGAGCATGCGCTGATCGATCCCTCGCTGGCATTGGCAGGTCTCACTGGCACCGGCACCACCGCCCCCACGGTCACGCAATGGGAACTCGATAACGTCGCGATCAAGCCCTTCCCGATGTGCCACTTCGT
>JANPAR010000170.1:0-25786 GCA_031430015.1 Burkholderiales bacterium | reverse complement strand
CCGAAATCGAGCAGACGCGTCACCGGGCCTTCATAGGTCTTGCCCACTTCCACGTCAGCGGTAATCTGCTCGATGCGCAGTTGCGCAGCACGGCCGGCCTCGGCCGAGACGCTGGCGATGGTCACCGAACCGTCATCCTTGATGTCGATGGTGGCACCGGTTTCTTCGGTCAGCGCGCGAATCACCGCGCCGCCCTTGCCGATCACATCACGGATTTTTTCCGGATTGATCTTCATGGTGATCATGCGCGGGGCAAAGTCGGACAAGCCGGTGCGCGACTCACCCATCGATTGCTTCATCTGCGCGAGGATATGCAGACGCGCTTCCTGCGCCTGCTCCAGCGCGACCTTCATGATCTCTTTGGTAATGCCCTGGATCTTGATATCCATCTGCAGCGCGGTGATCCCGGTATCCGACCCTGCCACCTTGAAGTCCATGTCGCCGAGGTGATCTTCGTCGCCGAGGATGTCGGTGAGCACGGCAAACTTGTTGCCTTCCTTGATCAGACCCATCGCGATACCAGCGACGTGTGCTTTCAACGGAACGCCAGCGTCCATCATCGCGAGACAACCGCCGCAGACTGAAGCCATTGAGGACGAACCGTTCGACTCGGTGATTTCCGAGACCACGCGCACGCTGTAGGCGAAATCTTCCGGCTTCGGCAACACGGCCACCAGAGCACGCTTGGCCAAGCGGCCATGTCCAATCTCGCGACGCTTTGGTGTTCCCACACGGCCGGTTTCACCGGTCGCATAGGGAGGCATGTTGTAGTGGAGCATGAAGCGATCGGTGTATTCGCCCATCAGCGCGTCGATACGCTGCTCGTCACGCGCGGTGCCAAGAGTGGCCACCACCAAGGCTTGCGTCTCGCCACGGGTAAACAGGGTCGAGCCGTGGGTGCGCGGCAACACACTGTTGCGAATGCTGATTGGGCGCACGGTGCGGGTGTCGCGGCCATCAATGCGCGGCTCGCCTTCGAGGATTTGCGTGCGTACGATTTTCGATTCGAGCGCGAAGCACAGGTCCTTGACGGTCTGTGAATTCGGGCCACCCTCTTGTCCGACTTTGAGCTCGGTGAACATGCGCTCCCAGATCTTGTCGATGGTTTGCGAGCGCGCCTGCTTTTGCTTCAACTGGAACGCAGCGCGCAAGTCGGCTTCGGCCAGCGCGGAAATTTGCGCGATCAGCGCGTCATCCTTGGCCGGTGCTTTCCAGTCCCAATCAGGCTTGCCCGCCACTTCCACCAATTCATTGATCGCCTTGATCGCGACCTGCATCTGGTCGTGGCCAAACACCACGGCGCCGAGCATGATCTCTTCGCTCAGTTGGTCGGCTTCCGACTCCACCATCAACACGGCAGCTTCAGTGCCGGCAACGACCAAGTCCATGCGCGATTTGGGCAACTGCGATTTGGTCGGATTCAACACATACTGGCCGTCGATGTAGCCGACGCGCGCGGCTCCGATCGGACCTGCAAACGGCACGCCGGAAATCGCCAGTGCGGCGGAAGCTCCCAGCAGTGCAGCAATGTCGGGATCGACTTCAGGATTGCACGACATCACCGTACACACGACTTGCACTTCGTTGTAGTAACCGTCGGGAAACAGCGGACGGATCGGGCGGTCGATCAGGCGGCTGGTGAGGGTTTCCTTCTCGCTCGGACGGCCTTCACGCTTAAAAAAACCGCCAGGAATCTTGCCCGCAGCATAGGTTTTTTCCATGTAGTCAACCGTGAGCGGGAAAAAATCCTGCCCTGCTTTGGCGCTGGTCTTGGCAGTCACGGCGGCGAGCACGACGGTGTCGTCAATCGTCACCATCACGGCACCGGTGGCCTGACGAGCAACTTCGCCGGTCTCCAGAGTGACAGTATGCTGGCCGTACTGGAACGATTTTTTGTGGATATTGAACAAGGGGAATTCCTTCAATGAGATGTCGCCGGATCAATCCGCTGATGCCGCGCACGCGCGCCATCAGCGGATTGCCTGAACCTTTGTCAAGAACCGGACGAAGTGGGAAAAGAAAAATCAGATTGCGCGGATGCGCGCGGCCACAAGCACAAATGCCTGCGAAAAACACCGCAGGCATTTGGACTGTGAGCTTATTTACGCAGGCTCAGCTTGTCGATCAACGCACGATAGCTGTCGGCGTTGCGGCCTTTCAGATAATCGAGCAGCTTGCGGCGCTTGCTTACCATCTTGAGCAGGCCACGGCGTGAGTGGTGATCTTTTACGTGGGCCTTGAAATGGTCGGTGAGGCCATTGATGCGCGCGGTGAGCAGCGCGACTTGTACTTCCGGGGAGCCGGTATCGCCTTTGGCGCGCTGATGCGCGGCAATGACTTCGGCCGTGTTGACGGCGGTCATGAGTGAGTTCCTCTTGAGAGTGTGAATGCGCAGTATGGAGCTGCGCGACCGATGTCCCAGTAGACCGGGCCCGGTCAACGATGCAGCTGATGACAGGCCGAGGGGCGGAAAACCGAGACAACGGATTGAATTATAGCAAATTGCTGCGCTGCACTCGGAGGATGAACACCGCGAAGTCGTGAACGCGTCAACGCGCGCCCCAGTTACTCCGGCTTGATGTTGCGCGTGCGGATCACCTCCGACCAGCGCGCCGTTTCCGACTGTATCGTCGCCGCCAGCTCCGCTGGCCTCCCGACCGCCAACTCCATCCCCTGCGCCCCGAGCCGGTCGCGCAGGTCAGCGCGCGCAAACAGGCGCGCCGTCTCCGTATTGAGGCGGTTGATGACCTCCTCGGGTGTCCCGGCCGGTGCCATCAGCGCGTACCAGGACACCGCTTCGAAACGCGGCATCCCCTGCTCGGCAATGGTGGGCACGCCCGGCAGCACGCGCGAGCGCTTCAGGCTGGCAACGCCGAGCGCGCGCAGCTTGCCGCTCTGGATGTGCGGCAGGGCCGACGACACTTGCGAAAACATCATGGTGATCTGCCCGCCGAGCAGGTCGGTCAGGGCCGGGCCGGTGCCTTTGTAGGGCACGTGCAGCAGGCGCACGTTGGCCGAGAGGGCGAGTAACTCGCCCGCCAGATGCGCCTGGCTGCCGGCCCCGGGTGAGGCGAATTGCAGGGACTCCGGCTTTTGCGCCGCCAGCGCGATCAATTCCTTGAGCGATTGCGCGGGTACGTTGACGTTGATGACCAGCGCATTCTCCACCGTTGCGAGCATCGCTACCGGCGCGAGGTCAGCGGCCTTGTAGGGCAGATTCGGGTAGAGCGCCGGATTAACCGCAATGTTGCCGGCCGGCACCACCGCGAGGGTGTAGCCATCCGGCGCGGCCTTGGCCACCTGATCGACACCAATGTTGCCGGCCGCACCGGTCTTGTTCTCGGCAATCACGGCTTGGCCCAGGGCCTCGCTCAGGCCTTGCGCCAGGACACGGCCAAGCGCATCCGCCGGCCCGCCGGGCGGAAACGGCACGATGATACGCACCGGCTTGGCGGGATAACTTTGAGCAAAACCACCCATGGAAAAAACGCCGAGCAGCAATGCTACGAGCAGTCGATTAAAGGTCATGTTGATCACTTTTTCAGGAAGTTAACGATAGCGCAGGCGCTGTCCCAGCCCCATGCGCTCTGCCTTGGCGAGCATGGCTGCACCAAGCGCAATGTCGGACAGCGACAAACCGCGATGCCAGAACAAATTGGTTTCAGCGTCGCTCTCGCGCCCGGGCTTCATGCCCGCGACGATCTGGCCAAGTTCCGCATGCAGCGTGGCCTCCGATAACAAGCCGCTATCGACGTGCGCCCGCAGCGCACCGTAGGGGCCCGAGCGCGCCTGGCCCCAATCATCCATCACCATCTTGTCCATGATGCCGGTGAGCGAGAGCTCGACCGCGCTCATGGTGCCGTAGGGGATCACGCACGCGCCCTTCTTGATCCATGCGGTCTTCAGCATCGGTGCCGGCTTTTCCAGGCGCGAGGCTTCGACCACGATGTCTGCGTCACGTACGCAAGATTCCCAGTCGTCGGTGACGATGATTTTCTTGCCGAGATCGCGTGCGAGCTTTTCGCCGAAGGCATTGCGGCTCTCTGGGCGGCGTGAATGCACGCGGATCTCGTCGAAGTGAAACAGCGAGTCGAGCAGGCGCACGTTCCAGTAGGCGGTGCCGCGCGCGCCGATGTGGCCGAGCACTTTGGCATCCTTGCGCGCCAGATGGCGCGCGCCAATCGCGGTAACCGCGCCGGTGCGCATGTCGGTGATGTCGGAGGCATCGATGATCGCCACCGGCGCGCCGGTCTTGGGGTCAAACAGAGTGAGCACTGCCAGCTCGGAGGGCAGGCCCACTTCGTAATTGCGGTAATAGTCGCCGACCACCTTGACCCCCGCCACGCCGAGCGGGCGGATGTAGCCACGCAGCACGTTGAAGTGGCCCGGATAGTCCTTCTCCGGCGTCAGATGCATGCGCGGCTCAATCGTGGTCTCGCCGCGCGCCTGCGCAATCAGCGCCTGCTCGACCGCGCCGACGATCTCGGCATCGGTCATCGCCAGCGCCTCTACGTCGGGGTAATTCAGATAGTGCAAATAAATTTCGGGAGATGTCGATGTCATGGTTTGAAGGTTTGCTGGAAACTCCATATCCTGCCGGCACGGTCACGCACACACGGTCTGCCGCGTCGGTCCGCTCTTCGCGCGTTGACGCGTGGCCCAGCGCGCTTGCTAATCCGCTGCATCACTGCCCTCCCCCGGTTAAACCCGGTGGAATTTCGTTGATGCTAGCCCGGAGGGCGCAGTCTCTCACACCCGCACGGCGTTCATCCCGAGCACCATGGCGTACGCTTGCGCCCCGGGAATGGCTAGAATGCCACCCAACACTCTGGCAGGATTTCGGCCCTCCCATGTCTCTTATGCAGTCTCCGCGCTCCGCCTCGCAGCGCCTGGCATTGAGCTTGGCCGGCGCCTTGCTGTGCACGCTCGCCGGCGCCCCGGCCGCCGCCCAAACGGCGCCAGCAGCATCCGTACCCGAACGCATGGTGACCAGCATCGTAAGTGCCGTCGTGGCCGAGATCAAGATTCGGCGCGACGAGTTGCGTGGCGCGCGCGCCGTTGAAGCCGGCATCGACATCACCACCCGCCTGATCGCCGCCCACGTCGATTTCGAGGAGTTGGCGCGCCGGGCCACCGGCCCGGTGTGGGCCAGCGCTACCGCCACACAGCGTGCCGCGATCGTGACCCAGTTTCGCCGCTTGCTGGTGCATGTGAACGCAAAACTGCTGGCCGGGTACAACGATGAGATCCTGACGGTTGCGCCACTGACGATTGCTGCAGACGCGATCGCGGCCGAAGTGCGCGTCGACCTGACTGTTACCCGCAACACCGGCGATGAGCCACCGCTGCCGATGTTTGTTTCTCTCGCACGCGCCGCCAGTGCCGGCTTGCGGGTTAACGATGACGAACAATGGCGCATAGTCGACGCGCGCGCCGAGGGCATCAGCCTGGTGAAACTCTACGCTGGCAATTTCGCCGCGGTGCTCGCGCGCGGCGATGGCCTCGACCACCTCATCAAGCTGTTGACCGAGCGCAACAACCTCAACGCCCAACAACTTACGCCGCGCCACTAAAGCGTCCGCAGCACCCTCCAGAAAGCTTGCATGCCAGACATTTTTCGCATCGGTAACGCCGCCGGTTTCTCCGGCGACCGGGTTGACGCCGCAGCCCCGGTGGTCGAGACCCTGATTGAACTGGGCGGCCCCTGCGCCCTGTTTTTCGAAACCCTCGGCGAGCGTACTGTGGCGCTGGCCCAACTCGAAAAGCGCCGCGACCCTACGCGTGGCTATGAGCCAATGCTCGAGCGCCTGCTCGAACCGGTGCTGGCACGCTGTGTGGCACACGGCATTCCGATCATCGGCAACTTCGGCGCGGCCAACCCGCCGGGCGCGGCGCGCGTGATCGGCGCACTGGCACGCCGCCTCGGTCTGCCTGACCTCAGGGTTGGTGTGGTGCATGGCGACGATGTGCGCGAGCGCCTCAACATCCACACCCACGAAGTCTACGAAGCCGATGCCGGCCTCAACATGGGCGGCGGCGACATCTTATCGGCCAACGCCTATCTCTCCGCCAGACCCATTGTCGATGCCCTCAGGGCCGGCGCGCAGATCGTGGTCACCGGACGCACGGGTGATCCTTCACTGGCCCTCGCACCCTTGATGCACCACTTCGGCTGGGCCGAAGATGACTGGGCCAAGCTGGCAATAGGAGCTACCGCCGGCCACCTGCTCGAATGCGGCGCGCAGATCACCGGCGGCTACTACTACGACCCCGGCTTCAAGGACATTCCCGATCCCGCCAACATCGGATTCCCAATCGCCGAGGTGCACGCCGACGGGCGCCTGTTCATCACCAAGGCGGCGCGTACCGGCGGCCTGGTCAATGCGCAAGTGGTCAAGGAGCAATTGCTTTATGAAATCCACGATCCACACCACTACATCACACCCGATGTCACACTCGATTTCTCGCAAGTGACGGTGATCGAAGTGGGCGAGAACCGGGTCGAGGTCAGCGGTTTTCGCGGCGGCCCGGCCCCGCAGAAAATCAAGGCTACCGTCTGCTTTGACGGCGGCTGGATGGGCGAAGGCGAAATCTCCTACGCCGGTCCCAACTGCCTCGCCCGCGCCCGCGCTGCGGGTGATGTGTTGTTGCAGCGCCTGAAATTGCGCAAGCTCGATGTTGAAGCGCGTATCGATTTGATCGGTGTCGCCAGCGTGCATGCGGGCGACGGCGGTGCCTCCTGGCGTGCAACCGTGCAACACGAACCACAGGACATCCGCGTGCGTCTGGCGGTATCAGCGCGCACTCAGGACGATGCCGATCAGGCCGCCCGTGAAGCGCTGGCGCTGTATTGCTGCGGCCCCGCTGGCGGCGGCGGTGTGCGCTGGCGCACCACCCCGCGCATCCGCACCCAATCGTATTTGATGCTGCCCTCTGATTTGGCCCCCGGTTGCACGGTGCAGAGCGCCACGGAGATAGACCAATGACCGCCGCCGCCACGACCGCCGCCATGGAATCTGACAGCACGCTGGTGAGCGTACCGCTGCACCGTGTGGCCCACGCGCGCGCAGGCGACAAAGGCAACCGCCTGAACGTCAGCGTCATGCCTTACGACCCCGCCGCTTATGCCTGCCTGGCGGCGCAACTCACCGAGGCGCGCGTGCTCGCGCTCTACGCGCATCGCAGTGCCAGCGCAGTAAAGCGCTACGAGCTGCCACTGCTGCCCGCCTTCAACTTCGTGATCGACAACGTACTCGAAGGCGGTGTCAACGGCAGCCTTAACCTTGACGGCCACGGCAAGAGCAATTCCTTCATACTGCTTGGTATGCCAGTGCGGGTACCCAGGCAATTTGTGCGCAACGCCCCGGCTGCAAAATAATTCAAAACCTCAGGAGACGCCTTCATGAACACTTCGCACCCGCGTACACCCCTGCACCGGCTCGCCGCCGTGCTCGGTATCAGCCTGTTTGCCTTGGCAAGCTCACCCGTGCAAGCGCAAGTCCGCGCCTGGCCAGAGCGCCCGGTCAAGGTCATCGTGCCCGCGCCACCCGGCAGCGCGCCCGACGCCATGGTGCGCCTGCTCGGGGCCAAGCTCGCCGAGGTCTGGGGCCAACCGGTCACGATTGAAAACGTGGTCGGCGCCTCCGGCAACATCGGCACCGACCGCGCCGCCAAAGCGCCTGCCGACGGCTATACCCTGCTCTACAACACCATCGGCCCGATAGCGGTCAACGGCACACTGTTCGCCGGCAAGCTGCCCTACGACGCGGTCAAGGACTTGGCCCCGATCAGTCTGGTCGTCAAGGTGCCCAACATACTCACGGTGCACCCCGGCCTGCCCTATCGCAACGTGCGCGACCTGATTGCAGCCGCCAAAAAAGAGCCTGGCAAGATCCGCTATGCCACCGCCGGGCCTGGCACCACGCAACACCTCTCGGGCGAATTGCTCAACACACTGGCCGGCATCCAGACCACCGGCATCCCCTACAAATCGAGTGCGCAGATGACAACGGATGCCATCGGCGGGCAGTTCGAAGTGATGTTCCACAACGCGCCGGTGGTGCTGCCGCACATCAAGGCGGGCAGCCTGCGCGCCCTCGCCATCACCAGCAACAAGCGCTCGCCATCGATCCCCGATGCGCCGACCATGATCGAAGCCGGCATCAACGGCTTCGAGATCACGGCGTGGTTCGGATTCATGGCACCGACCGGCGTGCCCGCCGCCGTAATCGGAAAAATTTCGACCGATGTCGCGCGCCTGGTCGCCTCAGCTGATGTGCAGGCACGCATGCTCGGCGATGCGAGCGAGCCGGTCGGTGGCACACCAGACGAATACGCCGCCTTCATCAAGAGCGAAATCACCAAGTGGGCTGCGGTAGTTAAACAAGCCAATATGAAGCCTGAGTGAGACTGAAGCCGACTGAGACGCGCGGCGTGATCCGGCTCACATCGTGGAGAGTCGTGCCGCTGCGGATTCGAAGCTGGTCACTGCCTTCTTAACGCCTCTTGCCAAGGGTTTCCGGCCTCAGGGCCTCGAAAACCCCTGCGCCGCCTGGCTATGCGGCATACCGCCTGCAGAAGCCGGTTCGCGCCTCGCCGCAGCGGACAGTTTTCAGGATGGGTCAATCAATGTTCGGTAACGCACATACAAGGTCCGAGACGCGCGTTATCTTTTGATTGGCTGACAGCGTGACATTCGTCGGCCAGCTGTGGAGCGTGCTCCTTTGGCTTTTCCATGGGTGGCCTAGTCGCATTGCGGCAATTTGTCCCGCAAGATGCCGTGGCCAGCACCTTCAACCCGAAATCATCCTCACACTGGTTCTTCCATGTCCGAAGTGATTGCGCAATCCCGGCTCGCCGCTCCCGCTGATCAAGCGCTGGAGCGTGAGGTTGCCGAGTTGGTGGTCAGCGCGTTGAGTCTGGAAATCTCCGCAGACAACGTACAAGCTGATGAACCGCTGTACGGCGACGGCTTGGGCCTGGACTCGATCGACATCCTCGAAATCGCCCTGGTGGTTTCCAAACGATACGGTTTGCAGTTACGCGCTGGCAACGAAGACAACCATGCCGTCTTTCATTCGCTGCGCAGCCTGAGCGACTATATCGCCGCCCAGCGAACCAAGTGAAGGCCGCAAGCCGGGTGGCGCTGAATCAAGGTTGCCGCTGGGGTGCCATTCTCCTGCTGGGGATTGGCTACGCGGTTCTCGCCCATCTGGCGGCCGCGTCCACCGCACCCGATCTGCTCGATGCACTGGTTGCCGTGATACCACTGCTTGGACTGGCCTTCGTGATGGCCTGGCGCGCAGCGCAGCGCAAGGTCATGCTGGCCTTGTGGCTGGCGGCCTGCGCCGCGCTCTACGGCATGGGCAATTGGCTGGTGGATCACTCCCCCTGGGTCTTCCTGTTCCAGCATGCCGGGATGTATGCGTTGCTCTGCGGGGCTTTCGGCCGCACCCTGCAGCCTGGCCGCGTGCCAATAATCACCAACCTCGCCGGCATCGTGCACGGCAGTCTTTCGCCCGCGCTCACCCGCTATACGCGCTCGGTTACCTGGGCCTGGACCCTCTTTTTCGGCGTCACCGCGGGGCTATCCCTGCTGCTGTTCTGGCTTAGCCCAATTGCGCTTTGGTCGGCGTTCGCCAACCTCTTAGGGGGGCCGCTGCTGGTATTGATGTTCGTGGGCGAGTATGCCGTGCGGTGCTACGTATTGCCGGCGGCAGACCGGGCTGGACCACTGGAGGCGATTCGCGCCTACCGTGACGCCTCCTCGCGAGGGGCGGCACGCCAGCCATGACCACCTTGCCCCTCATCACCCATTCCAGCGCGGAAGACGTGCTTGCCTGGGGTCAGGGCAGGCCGGTCACGGCGGCAGGTTTTTTGAACGACGTACGGCACCTCGCCGCCGCCCTGCCGGCCGGTCGGCATGTCCTCAACATCTGCAGTGACCGTTACCGCTTTGCTGCCGGCATGGCAGCAGCCTTGCTCACCGGCAAGATCAGTCTGCTGCCCCCGACGCTTACTGCGGAAATGGTGCGTCAGGTCAAGGCTTTTGCGCCGGATGTGTTTTGCCTGACCGACCAGCCCACGTCGATCGACGCGCCGCAAGTTTCCTGGATGGACGTGCTGGCCGCGGGCGCAGCGAGTGTGCCCGACATCCACACACGCACCGCCACCTATGCGGTTCCGCAAATCCCGGCCGCGCAGACGGCGGCCATCGTGTTCACCTCCGGCTCAACCGGCCTGCCGCTGGCCCACCGCAAACGCTGGGGCGGGCTGGTGCAGAGCGTGCGCGCGGAGGCTGACCGGCTCGGATTGTTGGATCGACGCCGCCACAGCATTGTGGCGACGGTCGCGCCGCAGCACATGTATGGCTTTGAATCCTCAGTGCTGATCGCCCTGCAAAGCGGTGCGGCGCTGTCTTGCGCACATCCGTTTTATCCGGCCGACATCTGCTCGGCATTGGCAACTGCGCCGCACCCCTGCATGCTGGTGACCACACCTATCCACCTGAAGGCGCTGCTCGCGACGGACCTGGATATTCCCCCGCCCGATCTGGTGTTGTCTGCAACGGCACCCCTGTCACCGCAATTGGCACAAGCAGCAGAGGCGCGCCTGCGGGCGCCCCTGTTCGAGATCTACGGATCCACCGAGACCGGCCAAATCGCCTCGCGCCGTACCACCGGGAGCGCCGCATGGACGCTTTTTGCAGGCATCCGGCTCCATGCCGCTGAAGGGAGCATGTGGGCATCAGGCGGGCATCTCGAGCAGCCCACGCCACTTGCCGATGAACTCGAACTACTGAACGCAGAGCAATTTCTCCTGCATGGCCGCACAGCCGACCTGATCAACATCGCCGGCAAGCGCAGCTCGCTTGGCTACCTGAATCACCAGCTCAATGCGCTGCCGGGGGTCCTCGACGGCGCGTTTTTCATGCCTGACGACAAGGTGATCGATGACGGCAATGTGTCCAGGCTGATGGCCTTCGTCGTCGCTCCCGGCATGGCGGCAGCCACGCTGCTGACCGCGCTGCGGGAGCGGATTGACGCCATCTTCATGCCGCGGCCGATCGTATTGCTTGACGCACTGCCGCGCAACAGCACCGGCAAACTGCCGCGCGACACGCTAGCCGCACTGGCACGGGCGCATCAACCCAGAGGAGTGGTCGATGCACTGTGAAACCATGCTGCAGATTGCGCCGGACCACCCGGCGTTTGCCGGTCATTTTCCCGGCGCGCCGATCGTGCCGGGCGTGGTGCTGCTCGATGCCGCCGTCCACGCAGCACTGCAAATGTGGCACTCCGCGACGGCGGGCGGCGCACACACCCGCGGGATTGGCGATACCTGCCACGTCAGCTCGGCGAAATTTCTGAGCCCTGCCGCTCCCGGTGAAACACTGATCATTTCCTGCGCCAGCACCACCACGGGCAGCATCCGCTTCGATATTTCCTGCGGCAGCCGCAAAGTGGCAACCGGATTGCTGCTGCCGCAAGCTGTCCCATGAAGCGCCACGAAGAACCCGCACGACCGGCCGGCGCCGACTGGACGCGGCAACCGGAACGCGGCAGCCTGTTCTGGTTGCGCATCATGACCTGGATTTCGCTGCGGCTCGGGCGCGGGTTGACGCGCATCCTGCTCTACCCGGTGGTGGCGTATTTCCTCGCGTTTGCACCGGCGGCGTGCCGCCATTCGCGCCGCTATCTGCAGCGTGCGCTCGAACTGCCCTCCCCTGCCGACGTCGGATGGAAACACCGGTTCCGGCACTTGCTCGGTTTCGCCTCGGTCATTCATGACCGCATCTATCTGATCAATGGCCGCTTCGAATTATTCGATATTCGCGTCCACAACCAGGCCCTGATGGACGGTGTCCTGGCCGAACGACGCGGCGCGTTCCTGATCGGCGCCCACCTCGGCAGTTTCGAAGTGCTGCGCGCCATCGGCCGCAGGCAGACCGGCCTGCGTGTCGCGATGGCGATGTACGGAGAGAACGCGCGCAAGGTCAATGCAGCGCTGGCCGCCATCAATCCGGATGCGCAAGCGGACGTCATCTCACTAGGCCATATCGATTCGATGATCCAGATCCACCAGGCGCTGGCCGAGGGTGCCGTGGTGGGCATGCTGGCGGATCGCTCACCCGGCGATAGCGACACCCGCCCGGTCGATTTTCTGGGAGGACCGGTCGCACTGCCGCTCGGTCCGTTTCGCATGGCGGCGGTCATGAAACGGCCAGTCCTGTTCATGACCGGCCTGTATCGCGGCGGCAATCGCTACGACATCCATTTCGACACCATCGCCGATTTTTCCATCGTGGCACCGCGTGGTCGCGCACTGGCGGTGCAGGCCGCGATGACGCGTTTTGCCGCATTGATGGAGCAGTACTGCCGCGCGTCGCCTTACAACTGGTTCAATTTTTTTGACTTCTGGCATCTCCCCATTCCCCGCCCGGCCAGGCATGCGGACCCCGCCCAATGACATTTCCAGTCCGATTCACCAAACACGCAAAAGCGCTGAAGCAAATGCCCGGCGGCAGGATGCGGGGGTTTGCGTCCGTGCTAGTGACGTTCGCAATCGGTCTGATGCAGGTCACGCTCGTCACGCTGGTCACGTTAATTACCACGGCGGCTCCAGCCTTCGCCGCCTGGGATCTGCAGCAATTGATGGCTGCGCTGGCACAGAACAAATCCGGCCGCGCCACATTTGTCGAGACCAAGCACATCGCCATACTGGAGCGGCCCGTGGAATCGTCGGGCGAGCTGCTTTTCACGGCGCCCGACCGTCTCGAAAAGCGCACATTCAAGCCCAGGGCCGAATCCCTGGTCGTCAATGGCGACGAATTGTTGGTCGAGCGGGGCCGGCAAAAATATCGCCTGCAATTACAGGCCTACCCGGACCTGGCGGCCTTCATCGACAGCATTCGCGGCACGCTGACCGGCGACCGCAAGGCCCTGGAGCGCAACTTCCGGCTCGGTCTGGACGGCTCCGCAGAACGCTGGACCCTGCAACTGCTGCCGCTCGACGAAAAGATGCTGGTCGCGGTACGGCAAATTCGCATCTCCGGCGTACACGACCGCGTAAACAGCATCGAGATCATGCAGTCCGACGGTGACAGTTCCGTGATGGCCATCGAAAAAGTGGCGGTGCCCTGATGACCGCCATGCGTCGCCACAGCCGATCCGCCATTGCGATATGGCTGCTGTTTCTGGTTGCTTGCGGTGCCGTGATCAGCCGCACCCAATTCACCACGGACTTGTCGGCATTCCTGCCGCGCAATCCCACTCCGGGGCAGCAACTGCTGATGGATCAATTGCGCGACGGCCTGGCCTCGCGCCTGATCCTGGTCGGCATTGAAGGCGCCGATGCGCCGACCCGCACCCGGCTGTCGAGGCAAACCGCCGCACTGCTGCGCGCAGACAGCGCGTTCGACACCGTAAGCAATGGTGAGTCGGTCAACCCCGGGCGCGACCGCGCTTATCTGTTCAACAACCGCTATCTGCTCAGCCCGGCGGTGACACCAGCGCATTTTGGGGTGGATGGACTGCATGCCGCCTTGAGTGAAAGCATCGACCTGCTCGGCTCGCCGGCCGGCCTGCTGGTCAAGTCCCTGCTGCCACGCGACCCCACCGGCGAGATGCTGCGCTTGATGGAGCAGCGAGGTAGCGGATCTCAGCCGGCGGCGTCGGATGGCGTCTGGGCCTCCCGCGATGGCGCGCGTGCCCTGATGCTGCTGCAGACGCGGGCGGCCGGGTCCGACACCGATGCCCAGGAGGCGGCCATGGCCGCCATCCGTCGGGCATTTGACGGTGCATCCGGCACCGCGCCAGCAGCGAAGCTCGTCATGACCGGGCCAGGGGTTTTTGCCGTCATGTCACGCGAAACGATCAAAAGCCAGGTCTCGCGCCTGTCATTGATCGGCATCGCGCTCATTGCCGCACTGCTGCTGTTTGTCTATCGCTCCGTGACAGCGCTGGCATTGGGCATGTTGCCGGTCATCAGCGGCGCACTGGCCGGCATTGCGGCAGTCAGCCTGGGCTTTGGTTCAGTGCACGGCATCACCCTGGGATTTGGCACGGCGCTGATCGGTGAGGCGGTCGATTATTCGATCTACCTGTTTGTGCAATCGGAACAGGATGACGCGGACCGGCAAGCCTGGATCAAACGTTTCTGGCCGACCATCCGCCTGGGCGTGCTGACCTCCATCTTCGGTTTTGCCGCGCTGCTACTGTCCGGTTTTCCCGGGCTGGCACAACTTGGCCTGTATGCCATCGCCGGCCTGGTGGTAGCCGCGGCAATGACGCGCTTCGTGCTGCCGCATCTGCTGCCGCGTAATTTCCGCATTCACGATGGTTCGGCGATCGGCACAATACTGTCCGCCTGGGTACAACGCGCCTCCTGGTGGCGGCCGGCAGCGGTGCTGTTGTTGCTGGCAGCCTGCACGGTGCTGGTCCTGCATCGCGGCAGTTTGTGGGACGACAAGATATCGTCATTGAGTCCGGTATCGCAAGCCGATGTCGCGCTCGACAGCAGACTGCGCGCCGACCTGGGAGCGCCGGACCTGCGTTTCGTGATCGTGATATCGGGTCCGGACCAGGAAGCCGTGTTGCACGCCTCGGAACAGGTGTCCACGCTGCTGCAAACGCAGGTCGAACAGGGCGCACTCGGCGGATTTGACAGCCCCAGCCGTTACCTGCCCAGCATCGTGACGCAGCGTGCACGGCAGTCCAGTCTGCCATCATCGGATGTACTGGAAACCCGTGTTGCGCAAGCGGTGCAGGGCCTGCCGGTGCGCGCACCCCTGTTTGCACCGTTTGTGGCGGATGTTGCGGCGGCACGAACCCAGCCATTGCTGCAGGCGGCCGACCTTGCGCAAACCTCGATGGCGATGGCGGTCCAGGCCTTGCTGATCGGGCACGGTCAGCGATGGAACGCCCTGTTGCCGCTGACTGCACCGGAAGGCACCGCCATCAATGCCGGCAAGATTCGCTCAGCCTTGGCCACCACGGGATTGTCCGATGTGCTGTTGGTGGATATGAAAACCGAATCAGACGGCCTGTATTCGGGTTACCTGCGTGAGGCGATCGCGCTGTCGCTCGGCGGACTGACCGCCATCGTCGGATTGCTGTTGCTGGTATTGCGCTCTCCCGTGCGGGTGTTGCGGATTATCGCGCCGCTGGCGGCGGCCGTCGTGACCGTCACTGCTGGCCTGGCCGCATTGGGCCAGCAATTGATCATTCTGCATCTGGTGGGCTTGCTGCTGGTGGTGGCGGTCGGCTCCAACTACGCGCTGTTCTTTGATCGCACCGATCACGGCACACCCATGCCGCCGCGCACCCTGGCCTCGATGCTGTTTGCCAACCTCACCACCGTTGCCGGATTCGGCGTGCTGGCGTTTTCCAAGGTCTCGCTGTTACAAGCGCTGGGAGTGACGGTGGCGCCGGGCGTCATTCTGGCGCTGGTCTATTCGGCGATTTTTGCGAGGCCGGCGCATGCCTGATCGACACTGGCACCCCGCACTGCTGGTGCGCGCCTCCAGCGCGCTGCACCTGCTGGCATTGGTGGTGATGATCGCCACTCCCGGGCAATGGCCCTGGGCGCTGGGTGCTGTCGCAGCCAACCACCTGCTCATTACCGCCGTCAGCCTGTGGCCGCGCAGCCGCTGGCTGGGCCCGAACTGGACGCACCTGCCCGCAGCTTCCGCAGCCAGAAATGAAATCGCCCTGACCATCGACGATGGGCCCGATCCCGCCGTCACGCCGCAGGTGCTCGACCTGCTCGATCGCCATGCCGCGCAAGCCACCTTCTTTTGCATCGGGAAACAGGCGGCCCTCTATCCGGAGGTTTGCCGGGAGATCGTGCGGCGCGGCCACGCAGTCGAAAACCACAGCCAGCAGCATCGCCATCATTTCGCACTGCAGGGCCCGCGCGGCCTGATGCGTGAATTGCAGACCGCCCAGAACACGCTGACCGGCATTTGCGGCCAACGCCCGCAATTCTTCCGGGCGCCAGCGGGCTTTCGCAACCCGTTTCTCGACCCGGTGCTGGTCCGGCTCGGGCTCAGGCTCGTCAGTTGGTCCGCACGCGGTTTTGACACCCGGGTCGGCAATGCCGCACGCGTCAAGAGCAGCCTGCTGCGCGGCCTGCGCGCGGGCGCCATCTTGCTGCTGCACGATGGCCATGCCGCACGTACCGCAGCAGGTATCCCGGTGATTCTGGAAGTGCTGCCCGTCGTGCTCGAATCGGCTGCCGCTGCCGGCCTGCGGGCGGTCACCCTGCGTCAGGCCCTGTCATGATCGAAAGCGGGCGCGATCCCCTTTGGTACCGTCAGGCTGCGACGGCATTTGGCAAATACATGGTTCTGAAGAGTATCGGCACCACGGTGTTCATCAGCATGTTTTTCGTCGCTTACTTCCGTGTGCTCAACCATCCGGCCACCCCGCCGACGGTAATGCCGGCCGTCTGGCTCGATCACCTCATCCCGTTTGAACCGCTTGCGCTGCCGGTCTACCTGTCGTTGTGGTTCTACGTCTCCCTGGTGCCGGCCTTGTTGTCGACCCAGCCCGAGCTATACCGGTATGGCGCGGCCATGTTCCTGATGTGCGGTATTGGCTTGTCGATTTTTTATTTCTGGCCGACTGGCGCCCCGCCTCCTGATATCGACTGGGCACAGTACCCAGACATGCGTTTCCTCAAAAGCATCGACGCCTCGGGCAATGCCTGCCCGTCCCTGCATGTTGCTGCCGCCCTGTTCTCGGCAATCTGGCTGCACCACCTGCTGTTCCGCTTCGGCGGGCCAGCGTGGTTGCACATGTGCAATTGGGCCTGGTGCACCGGCATTGTCTACTCCACCCTGGCGATTCGCCAGCATGTGGCGGTCGATGCAGGGGCCGGTTTGATACTCGGGGGAATGCTGGCCTGGCTCTCGCTGCGCTATCAGCTTCGCGCGGAGGATGCACTCCAGACGCCTCCTCACCGACTTTGAAAATCACCTCGTAGATCGGCTCGTTTTCCCTTGAATCCGCTTTGGCTCTCTTACTTCACCGCGACCAGCGCGATCGGATGCGGCCTCCCGCAGACGCTTGCGGCACTGCGCGAGGGCCGCAGCGGACTGCTGCCGTGCACGTTCGACACGGTGGATCTGGCGACCTTCACCGGCGCGGTCGCCAATGTCGATGCGGTGCAGCTTCCCGCCGCGCTCGCCGCCTTTGATTGCCGCAACAACCGGCTTGCGTTCCTCGGATTGATGCAGGACGGCTTTGCCGATGCAGTAGCCGCCGCCGGCCGGAGATACGGTGCGCACCGCGTTGGCGTCATTCTGGGCACCAGCACATCGGGCATATTGCAGACCGAGCTGGCGTACCGTAGACGCGATCCGGACAGTGGCGCGCTGCCGGCCGATTTCATTTATGGCAGCACCCACAACACGTATTCGCTGGCCGATTTCACGTGTCAGCTTTTTGGCCTCTGTGGCCCAGCGGTCGTGGTGTCATCGGCGTGCTCGTCGAGTGCCAAGGTCTTTGCTTCGGCGCGGCGCATGCTGGCAGCGGGACTGATCGACGCGGCCGTGGTGGGCGGGGTCGATTCGCTGTGTCTGACCACCTTGTACGGATTCCACTCGCTGGGCTTGATGTCGAGCCAGCCGTGCCGTCCCTTCGACATCGCGCGCGACGGCATTTCCATCGGCGAGGCGGCGGCCTTTGCGTTGCTCGAACCCGTGCCGGCACAACTCGACGATGCCGCCGTGCTGCTGCTGGGTTTGGGTGAATCGAGTGACGCCCATCACATGTCTTCTCCGCACCCGGAAGGATTGGGGGCGCGCATGGCCATGCAGGACGCATTGAACCAAGCGGATCTCGATACCAGCCAGATTGACTACATCAACCTGCATGGCACCGCAACGCCGAGCAATGACGCAGCCGAGACCCGCGCCGTCACGGCGCTGTTCGGTGGCGGCACGGCCTGCAGTTCCACCAAAGGTGCAACCGGGCACACCCTGGGCGCAGCCGGCGGGCTCGAAGCCGTGATCTGCGCGCTGGCCCTGCAGCACGGACTGCTGCCGGGCGGACTCAATACACGGCAACTGGATCCGGCACTGCCCCTCAACTACCTACTGGACAACCGCGAGCAGCCGGTCAAGCGCGTGTTGAGCAATTCCTTCGGATTCGGCGGCACCAATTGCAGCCTGATTTTCGGCTGTGCGGGCTAAAGACAACGAATGACGCAGCCCTCCAGCCACGCCGCAACCACCGTGACGGTCTTTGTCGAAGGCATCGGTCTGCTCGGACCCGGCTTGACCAATTGGGTCCAGGGCCGCCAGCAGCTTGGTGGCACGCTGCCCTACGCACCCGCACCATGTGTCCTGCCGTTACCGATGGCGTTACCGCCGGCCGAGCGCCGCCGCGCGGGCGCCGCGGTCAAGGTCTCGATGGCAGTTGGCCGGGAAGCGGTACAGGCGTCGGGTCAGCACATAGAGACCCTGGCGTCTGTATTTTCATCCTCCAGCGGCGACACCATCAATTGCCACGAGATTTGCGATGCGCTTGCCTCCAGCGACCGCATGATCTCGCCGACCCGCTTTCACAATTCGGTGCATAACGCATCCTCGGGTTACTGGAGCATTGCGGGTGGCGCCATGGCCGGCTCATCGGCACTCTGCGCACGCGATGGCAGCTTTGTGGCCGGCCTGCTCGAAGCGATGACCCAGGCCATCGTCGACGACAGCCCGGTGCTGTTGGTGGCCTATGACAACGCCTATCCCGAACCTCTGTACGGCAAACGCCCGGTTCCCGGCTCGATGGGTGTGGCGCTGGTTCTCAGCCCGCAGCGCGGCGCGCGCAGTTTGGCCAGCATCCGATTTCAGGCCGCCAGATTCCTGACGACCGCGCCGGCGGACACGATGGAGGATGCGGCGCTGGAGAGCCTGCGCCAGAGTATTCCGGCCGCGCGCGCCCTTCCGGTATTGCAAGCCATCGCAAGAGGGAAATCAACTCCCTTGGTGCTGTCCTATCTGGACGGCACGCAAATGGCGGTGGAGGTCGTACCGTGTTGAGCCAACCGCCAACACTGAACCGGGACGGCATCGCCCGCCGCATCCCCCACCAAGGCAGCATGTGTCTACTCGAAACGGTACTTGAGTGGGACGAAAGCCGGATTCGTTGCCAGGCCAGCAGCCATCACTCACCCGATCACCCATTGCGCGCCCACGGACGCCTCGGTGCGGCCTGCGGAGTTGAATATGCGGCGCAAGCCATGGCAGTTCACGGTGCGCTGGTAGCCGAACACCGAGTCGAAAGCGGGGCCGGCAACAGTCCCATCTGCGCCGGTTTTCTGGCCAGCATGCGCAGCGTCACCCTCCATGTCGAACGGCTCGATACAGTGGCCGGCCTCTTGACGGTAAACGCAGAACGAATCACGGGAGACGCCAACACCGTGCTTTACAGCTTTACGGTGCAAGCCGGCATGCGCACCTTGCTCGCTGGGCGTGCAGTCGTGGTGCTCAATGCAACCAGCGTGGTTCTCAATACCTCCAGAATCGTGTCCGGCACTCAGCCGCTACCGGGCTTTGGTGCCCCGTCTCAAGGAAGGATCACTCCATGACCAGCGTCCCCAAATACGCACTTGTCACCGGCGGCAGTGGCGGCATCGGCTCGGCCATCAGCCGGCGTCTGGCGGGCGACGGGTTCAGTGTGATTGTGCATGCCAACACCCATCTGGCCAGCGCGCAAGCCCTGGCAACAGAGATCATGGCCAGCGGCGGCCACGCGCAAGCAGTGGCGTTTGACATCACCGACGCCCTGTCCACGGCCGATGCGCTGCACGCATTGCTGGAACAAGGCCCGATCCAGGTGCTGGTCAACAACGCCGGCATTCACGACGACGCTATATTTCCCGGCATGCAGCTGGCCCAGTGGCAGCGCGTGCTCGACGTGTCCCTCAATGGTTTTTTCCACGTCACCCAGCCGCTGATGATGCCGATGATACGGACACGCTGGGGCCGCATCATCAGTATCACCTCGGTCGCCGCAGTGGCAGGCAACCGCGGACAGGTCAACTATTCGGCCGCCAAGGGGGCACTGCACGCGGCCACCAAATCGCTTGCGCTCGAATTGGCCAGTCGTGGCATCACGGTCAATGCGGTAGCACCAGGCATCATCAACACCGCGATGACCGAAGGCCGCTTCAGCCCCAGCGACATCGCCCGCCTAGTGCCGATGAAACGTGCCGGGCGCGCCGAAGAGGTGGCCGACCTGGTCGGATTTCTGGCTTCAGAGCGCGCCGCCTACATCAGCGGGCAGATCATTTCCATCAATGGCGGCATGATTTAAAGGACACCACCAACATGACTACACGGCAACCTACAGGCGCAGTACACGCACCACATGTCCCGCTCACCGGTTACTACCGCAACGAGCAGGAGCGGCAGGCGTATCTGCGCAGGATTTTTGACAATACCGCGGCGGACTACGACCGCATAGAAGCGATGCTGGCATGGGGAACCGGTTCCCGTTACCGGCGTGACGCGCTGGTTCGTGCCGGCTTGAAAAAAGGAATGAAAGTGCTCGACGTGGGCGTCGGAACCGGCTTGGTCGCCGCGCAGGCCTGCATCATTGTTGGCGATCCCGCGCTGGTCACGGGTGTAGATCCGAGCCCGGGCATGATGGCTGCCAGCAGCCTGCCCAAAACCATGGTGTTGATGGAGGGCCGGGCCGAATCACTGCCCTTCCCCGACAACCATTTTGATTTCCTGAGCATGGGTTATGCATTGCGCCACATCAGCGATCTGGGCGTGGCATTCGCCGAGTTTGAACGCGTGTTGAAGCCCGGTGGCCGTCTCTGCATACTGGAAATCACCCAAGCGCAAAGCCGCTTGGGACGATGGCTGCTCAAAAGCTACATGCGCGGGGTGATACCGTTGCTGACACGATTCGTTTCCAGACAGCACGACACCGTCACCATCTGGCGCTATTTCTGGGACAGCATCGAAGCTTGCGTCCCGCCCGAGCAGGTCATCGCCACGCTCAAGCTGGCGCGGCTGACACAAGTGGAGCGGTATCTGGCAGTGGGTGTGTTTTCAGAATACCGGGCGATCAAAGGGAACCAGGTTCAGACGTCCCGCTGATGCGAGAGCGTTCCATCGCGCGCCGCACCAGCAATCCAGGCAGGCGCAACACGAATCCGGCCAGGAGCCGCGCATGCATCCAGGTCAGAAGCAGGTTGTCGCGCCAGTAATTGAAATGCGAGACCCCCCCTTCATCGGCGCGAAAGTAGCGCACCACCGCCGGCAGATTGATGGGTCTAACGCCGTGCCAGCACAGGCGCACCACGGCCTCGGGGTCAAAGTCGAAACGGCGCATCCAGCGATGGGTGTGCATCACCTGGCGCAACGGCTCAATCGGGTAGACGCGGAATCCAAACAGTGAGTCGCCGATACCGGCCCACAGGGTTTCCAGATTGGCCCAGCCGTTCGACAACTTGCGGCCATAGACGCGCAGGAGCGGTGCGTCTGCGGCGAACACCGGTGCCCCGAGCACCATGGCAGCCGGCGAGCCGGCCGAAACAGCCATGAAGCGGGGGATCAGGTGAGCCGGGTGCTGACCGTCGGAATCCATCGTCAGCACATGCGTGAATCCTTGCGCCGCGGCGATGTCAAGTCCGTGCAGCACGGCAGCACCCTTGCCGCCGTTGCGCGGCAGTACGACGATCCGCAAAGCGTTGTCCTGCGCTGCCATTGCCTGCAAACTGGCAACGCTGGCGTCGGTGCTGCCATCCACAATCACCCAGACCGGCGACCAGTATGCACGCGCCGCTCGCACCGTCTCATAGACCTTGGGGCCGGGGTTGTAACTGGGGATGAGGACAAGATGCGTGTGGGAGGGGCAGGCCGGGAAAGGGTTCATTGGTGTGCAATCTGCAGGCTATTTGGCGCGAAACGGCTCTCAGGCAGCCAGGTTGGACACAGGAAAATCGCGCACCCATGCCTGGCCCAGTTCGGATTGAAAGTACTGCTCAAGCTCGCTGACAAAATGCGCTGTCCTGTCAGGCGGGTCAAAGCGCTTGCCAAGCCGGACTCGATAGGTGACCGGCAATTGCGGCAGCCGCCGCAGCGACCAGCCCTTGCCCAAAAATCCCGAGTCGGTTTCGATGAACACGGTCTGCACCGGCACACCGGCTTTTCTGGCGATCAGGCCCGTCGTCCCTTGCAGGCAGCCGATCGGAAAGTGCGTCGTGCGTGTGCCTTCCGGAAACAGCAGAACGTGGCTGCCATTGCGCAGATCAGTCACGGCCGAATGCACCATGCTGAGCAACGGCTTGTTGCTGATGTAGCCCGTCAGCCGGGCTAACTGCCCGAACAGGATACTGCTTGCGATGTCAGCCTTGATGATGCAGGTGCCGCCGGGAAGCCGCGACAGGATCATGACCGCATCGAGCAGCGAGGGGTGGTTCGGCGCAATGATCATCGCCGGGGCGCCGTGCAATGCATCGAGTTCCGCGAGGTCGAAACGGCAAAGACCCAACCAGATCAACACGCCCAAGTAGGCCCGTGCGGACGCTGCAATAAGTTGGCGGCCGCGCCGCCGGCTCAACCTGTGCGGCAACAGGACGCGCATCGGCAGCGCCACCAGAGAGGCGGTCAGACAGATCACGCCCAGGATCAAAAAACCCAGGTACAGCTTGCCGGTCTCGAACCAGGTCCGGTGGCTGCCATTCAACCGGCGCTGCGCACTCGTCAGACCATCTGCCGTGCCTGCTGCGCGGCTCGCAGCTGGCGCGGGGCTTTCGGCGGTGCCAACGTCGACCGCTCGAATATTGGCTTTGCGCTGGCGTAGCGCTTCACGCGAGCGTTTGAGATTCCGGGCTGAAGCGAGGTAAAAAATTCCCTTCAGGGCCAGCAATGAACGCCAGATCGGCGTTTTGCCAAAAATATCGCCGGCCAGCATCGACAGCAAGGCCTCTTTGACGCGCCAGATGTTGCTCGGCGCCATGAACATATCGCGCAGTGCCGGGTTTGTCATGCGGTAGATGAACCAAGAAAACTCCTTTGGCCCCTTGCGCACCTGCCGGTCAAAGTGCGCCAGCGCCGGTGCGGCTTTGGCCGGCTCACGCAGGCAAATATCGACTGCCCGTGCGCCGTCGAAACCGCCCTGCATCGCCAGCATCACACCCGATGAAAACACTGGATCAATGAAGGTAAAGGCGTCACCGATGAGTAAATGATTGGGCCCGTGTGTGCGCGCACAGGCGTAGGAAAAATTGCCGGTTGCCTCCACTCTGGACAACAGCCCAGCGTGGGTAAGCCGCCCGGCCAGCGCCGGACACAGGCCAATCGTGTCGAGGAAAAATTCTTCAACCGGCTTGGTGCGGCGCTTAAGGTAATGAGGCCAGACGACGGCGCCGACGCTGGTAGCTCCGTCAGCCAGCGGGATCAGCCAGCACCAGCCATGCTCAAACCAGAAAATGCTGATATTGCCTTCGGCCTGGCCGGCGTGCCGGGTCGCACCGCTAAAGTGGGCATACAGCGCCGAACTGTTGTGTTTGGGATTACGGCGCTTGATGTCGAACTGTTTGCCAAGCAGGGTGTCGCGCCCCGATGCATCGACTACAAAGCGGGCACACCACTGCTGAACCTTGCCCTTTTCGTGCAGTGCATCAACAGTCGCGCCGCTTCCGTCAGGTGCAAACACCACATTGCGCACGCGGCAGCCTTCGATGACTGTGGCACCCAGACGGGACGCATTGCGCAGCAGGATCTCGTCAAACTCGGAGCGCCGTACCTGGTAGGAGAACGGCATGGTCTTGTCCCAAGCGTCGGCAAACTGGAACGTCTGGGTCTTGCCCGCATGCCAGGGAGAGACAAATTCAGCGCCCCACTTCTCGATGCCGATAGCCTTGACCGCAGCGGCCACGCCGAGTTGCTCGAACAGCGGCAAGTTGGCCGGCAGCAACGACTCGCCGATGTGAAAGCGCGGGTGATGTTCCTTTTCAAGGATCACCACCTTGTGGCCCTGCCGGGCCAGCAACGCACCCGCAGTGGAACCCGCCGGCCCACCGCCAATCACCAACACGTCGCATGCGCTCATGGCGGGGGAGATGGGGCGGTCAACGAACAGAAATGGCTCCGGTGGTGTGGACATCGTTTCCCGAGTTGCCGGCACGGGCCGGGTGAGCCGCTAAAAAGGTGGGCCGGAACCAGCCAAACGCTCTTGGGAAAAGAAACGAAACGAATGGCTGGGACGAGACAAAATTATTCCCTGTCGCATCGGTCGGCTCTGTTCGATAACGTACATAAGGACTGCGCAGTGGCCGCAACCAGGCACAAGTAGAGATTTTCCGAAGTGCCCCATTCTGAAAGCCAAGCGGGACAAGGGTTTCCAAGGGCTGCGCCCGGAAACGCTTGTCCCGACTGGTTGAGCGGCCTGCCGCGCTTTGGTCGCGCGGCACCTGTTTACCGCAACAGCGCCTGTCCCTGCCCGCGTTTGGTCTTCGCGCCTGCCTGCTCGAACACGAAGCCGCCGCCTTTGACGTCAACCCGGATCGTGTCTCCGGGGCCGAATTCACCCGCAAGGATTTTCTTCGACAGCGCGTTTTCAATCGAGGACTGGATCGCACGCTTCAAGGGCCGCGCACCGTACACCGGGTCAAAGCCCGCGTTGGCAATTTCGCTCAGCGCCGCGTCGGTGACTTCAATCTCCATGTCCATCTTGCGCACCCGCTCTTCGAGACGCTTCAACTGAATGCGCGCAATCGACTTGATGTTGTCTTCTCCGAGCGCATGGAACACCACGATCTCGTCGATGCGGTTGACGAACTCGGGGCGGAAATGATTTTTGACTTCGGCCATCACCGCGATCTTCATCACCTCCTGGTCGCCACCGGTCATGCTGTGAATCTTGTGTGATCCCAGATTCGAGGTCATCACGATCACGGTATTTTTGAAGTCGATGGTGCGGCCCTGGCCGTCAGTCATGCGGCCATCGTCAAGCGCCTGCAGCAGCACGTTGAACACATCGGGGTGCGCCTTCTCGACTTCGTCGAGCAGGATCACACAGTAAGGCTTGCGCCGCACCGCTTCGGTCAACTGCCCGCCTTCGTCGTAACCGACATAGCCGGGCGGGGCACCAATCAAACGCGCCACCGAATGTTTTTCCATGTATTCGCTCATGTCGATGCGGATCAGCGCGTCTTCGGAATCGAACAGGAAAGCCGCCAGCGCTTTGGTCAATTCGGTCTTGCCAACGCCGGTCGGGCCGAGGAACAGAAAGGAGCCGTAGGGCCGGCCTTCGTCCGCCAGACCGGCACGCGAGCGGCGGATCGCGTCGGACACCAGGCGCACCGCCTCATCTTGACCGACCACGCGCTCGTGCAACTTGTCTTCGATCTTGAGCAGCTTGTCGCGCTCACCCTGCATCAGTTTGGAGACCGGGATGCCAGTGGAACGCGCCACGACCTCGGCGATTTCTTCCGCACCCACCTGCGTGCGCAACAATTGCGGACGCGCCGCCGCACCGGATTTTTTTGCCGCGCCGGTTTCGGACTGCTTCAACTGTGCTTCGAGTTTGGGCAGCTTGCCGTATTGAATCTCGGCGACCTTGTCAAGCGCACCCTTGCGTTGCAGGTCGATCATTTGCGCGCGCAGCTTGTCAATTTCTTCCTTGATGTGGACGCTGCCCTGCACCGCGGCCTTTTCCGATTTCCAGATTTCTTCGAGGTCGGAATACTCCTTGCCCAGACGGGTGATTTCTTGCTCGATCAAACCAAGGCGCTTTTGTGACGCCTCGTCCTTCTCTTTCTTCACCGC
>JANPAR010000169.1:0-2788 GCA_031430015.1 Burkholderiales bacterium | reverse complement strand
GTATTTTTGAATGCATCGCGTCAAGGGACACGGTCGCACAGGATGGCTATTCGACTTTTTCCTCAACCCAGCCGCGCTTGGCCATGAAGGCCTCGAAACTCGCCGTCTTGTAATCGCCGCTGCTCATGTAAGCGTCGAATTGCTTAAAGGCATCGACCTTGGTGCGCGAACCGCGACGTGCCAGCACTTCGCGCCCCTGGGGGTCAAGAAACGCCCACGCCGGCACCGGACTGCCCTTGAGGTGCTTGATGGCATCGCCGCGTGGCATGCGGGTGCCGTCGGCCAATTCGATCTGGTCTTCGCGATTGCCGCGGATGTCGAAATAGGCCAGCACATAGCGGCCGGAATAGGTGCGCCGCAGTTCGTCTGAAGAAAACGTGTGCTTGTTGGCATAGAGGCAGTACGGACACTTGTCGAATCCGTAATAAACGAACACCGGCTTGCCCTGTTGCCTGGCGAGCTTGAGCGCAGCGCTGTATTCGAGAAAATTCCAGCCTTCCGGTGCAGCGGCGTGCGCAGCGCTCGCGGCAAACAAGAGTCCGGCAGCAGGAGCCAGACCGGTCAAACCGGCGGCGGAGCCCCCCAACAGCAGGCGCCGGCGGGCGCCTGACGGCAACGCCTGCGCCATGGCAGCTTGAGCTTCAGGTTCGGGATTTGCTGTCTGGTCCATTCTCCACCTCTGTTGTGGGTCTGCGGATCACCATGCCTCTGGCGAAAGGAAGTGCACGCCTGATCTTACCCTGACTGCCAGCCGAGCTTCATCAGTGTTCAGCTTGCGGTTTGCCAAGCTAACACCGCCTTGACGCGTTCCAGGTTGAACGGCAGATGACCGAGCGCTGAAGGAATCATGACGGCCTCTTGCCATCACTCACCGCTCCGGCAAGGGGTAACGCCGCTCGACCAGCGGCACCTTGATCGGCAACGGCGCAGATACCGGTGGCCGTACCGGCAGCAGCGCCGACTTCTGCACCCCGCTTGACTCAGCGCGCTGCACCCGCTCCACCTTTTGTGACGTATCCTGCGACACCTTTTCCGGCATCCCCACCTGCGGCTGCGTCAACAAATCCGCCCAACGGTTCGACGCCGTTTCCAGGCACAGCATGCGCGAGGTGGCAAACCCGCGCCGCTTCAACAGATTGACCGCCAACCGCCCCTGCACCGGGTTCAACTCCAGCCGCAAGGGCGCTGGCGAAGCCGTGCGCGCTGCGGCACGCGGGCGATACACAAACCCGGCGCAATTGCCATGGGCGGCAGCCAGTTGCAGACGCCGCAGGGAAGCGTAATCCACCGGGCCAGAGAGCCACAGCACCGCCATGGCACAGGCGCCATCCCGCAAAATCCGTTCGGCCGCCCACAGGGCCACGGCCGGCTTCTCGGGCTGTACCAGCAGCAAGCGTTGTGGCCGGGCGCCATCGGCCACCAGACGCGGTGCATACGGCATGTGCGGCGGCGCCACCCAGGCAACCGTCTCGCCCTCGCCCGTCAGCCGGGACAGGGCGGGCAGCATCAACGCCAGCTCGCCAATACCGGTGTGGTCGCACAACAACTCAGTGAGCGCACCGCGCGGCCAGCCGCCATCGGGCAGCTCGCGGTCAAGGGAGGTAAAGCCGGTGGCCAAGCCATCGGTGCGCGGCGGCGGGCGGTCGCCAATGCGCCAGACGGCTGAGCGCTGAAACAATTCCTGCAGGGTTGACACGGCGTGTGCGGCTCTTCGGGAGGAACGGCTGCACAGTATAACTATAATTTTGTACAGTTATCAACTACCGATGAATAAAACTCGGATTTCCGCTATAGACATACTCTGAAAGCCTTGGTGGGAGCGTCTCTTAAAGCATAATTGATGGAAACCGTTGGTACGGGCGGGTTTCAGACTCGCGTCATCGAAGTACCCATTCGCCCGCTTCCTTTATCGCTCGATACATCGCATCCGGCGCCAGGTCGATGTCGCCGGGCCAGGTGACAACACCATCCTCGATATGCGCCTGTTGAAAAACCACAGGGTCTTTGAGCGCTTTAAATACGCCCGTCAGGTGGCTTTGCTCAAATTGAACCTTGCCCACTGTTCCGTCTGAAAATTGAACACGCAGAGCCAGCGGTGCAATGGTTTTGACGTCAACAACATCCCACTCCATATCAAACCTCACTTCAAAGGGGCAATGGGTTTGGGCGGTTGCTTGTCCATGCAAAGACGCCAGTCTTCGAGCAACTCTTGCTGGTGAAGCTCGGCCCAATCAAGAACAAGCTCTCGGGCGCGGCAAGGCGCCACTGGAAATGGTCAACGATTCAATGTCGACCGTCGCCTTGTACTCGGCGTACTGCACATGGAAGTGAGGCGGTGCGTGATCGTTGAAGAACATCCGTATAAGGATGCCGTAGAAGGCGCTGATAGTTGGCATGCATCGAACAATACACGAGAAATCAGTGCATCAAAACTGATTGCCCGCGCATAAAACGGGCTCTTCATGGATCGTTGCTGCGGATGTTCCAGTTGACAATGGCTGAAAAGTCGAGGTGGTCACAAATTGTGGCCACCTACCAGCCCCAGCATCGGGAATCGGTCCGCAACAAAGCGATATCAGGCAATGGCGAATCGCCAAATTCAATCCATAACCTGCACGCCTTTCCAGAATGCCACGCGGCCGCGAATTTCCTTGGCGGCCTCCTTGGGCTCGGCGTAATACCAGACCGCATCCGGGTTGGTCTGCCCGTCCACCGCCAACGTGTAGTAATTGGCCGTGCCTTTCCATGCGCACACCGTGGTGGTGGAGCTCGGTGTGAGCAGGCCGGG
>JANPAR010000168.1:0-18520 GCA_031430015.1 Burkholderiales bacterium | reverse complement strand
TGTTTCGCCGCGTGGTGTTTCCGCTCGCACTGCCCGGCTATGTGGCAGGTGCCTCGCTGGTATTCGTCAAGGTATTCGATGACCTCGGCACGCCGCTGGTGCTCAACGTGACCAACATGCTTGCGCCGCAAGCTTATCTGCGCATCACGTCGGTCGGGCTGGAAGACCCGGTGGGCTATGTGATCTCGGTGCTGATGATCGCGTTTTCGGTGCTGGCAATGTGGCTGGCGAGCTTGGCCTTGCGAGGGCGCGACTACGCCACCACCCAGCGCGGCGGCGCGGCGGCCGCGCGACGAACGCTGCGCCCGTGGCAGGCGGCACTGGCCTACGCGTGGGTCGGCTTGATGCTACTGCTCACCCTGTCACCGCACATCGGGCTGTTGTTGCTGTCGTTCGCCAAGGTATGGAGTTTTTCGCCATTGCCCGACGCCTACTCGCTGGAGCATTACGCCACCATGTTCGGCGACAGTGAAGGCATGATCGGCAACACCCTGCTCTCTTGCGGGCTGGCCGCGTTAATCGACGTGTTGCTCGGCGTCACCATCGCCTGGCTGATCCTGCGCTCACGGCTGCCGATGATGAAGTCACTCGATTTCATCGCAACTGCCAGTCTTGCCATACCAGGGCTGGTGCTGGCGATTGGCTATCTGCGCACATTTCGTGACGTGGAGATCAACGGCGTCGCACTGGCCGGCTCGTGGCTGCTGATCATGCTGGCCTATGCGATCCGGCGTTTGCCTTATGCCCTTCGTGCCTGTGTCGCAGCCTTGCAGCAAGTGCATGTCTCACTCGAAGAGGCGGCACAAAATCTCGGCGCCACGCGCGCCCGCACGGTGCAGCGCATCATGGTGCCGCTGATGGCGGGCGGCATTCTGGCAGGTTTTGTCACCAGCTTCATCACGGCGGCGGTGGAATTGTCGGCGACGCTCTTGCTCACCACCTCGCAAGGACAGGCGCCAATGAGCTACGGCATCTATCTCTACATGCAATCGATTGCCGGGCGCGGGCCGGGTGCGGCGCTGGGCGTGCTTGCGCTGGTGGTGGTCGCGACGGGCACCTTCCTCGCGCATCGCGTCGTGCAATCGCTGCAACATACCCACCGGGAGACGATGTGACCAGCACCGCCGAAAAACCTTCCTCGGTGCAGATCCGCAACATCGCACTGTCTTATGACGGCGGGCGCACCCAAGTGTTGAAAGACATTTCGCTCGACATCGCAGCCGGTGAATTTTTCGCCCTGCTCGGTCCCTCCGGCTCGGGCAAGTCCACCCTGCTGCGCCTGATCGCAGGATTTAACACCGCACAAGCTGGCCATTTGCTGGTCGGTGGCGAAGACATCACGCGCGGACCGCCGCATCAACGCAACATCGGCATGGTGTTTCAAAATTATGCGCTGTGGCCGCACCTGACGGTGCGCGACAACGTGGCGTTCGGCCTCGTCGAGCGGCGCTGGTCACGCGCCGACATCGACACCAAAGTGGCCGAGATGCTTGCCCTTACCGGCCTCGAAGACTATGCCGCGCGCCGCCCCGGCCAGCTCTCCGGCGGGCAGCAACAGCGCGTCGCCCTTGCGCGCACGCTCGCCATCAGCCCGCGCGTGCTGCTGCTCGACGAACCGCTCTCCAACCTTGATGCCAAGCTGCGGGTGCAGATGCGTGAGGAGTTGAAGCGCCTGCAGCGCCGCCTTGGCATCACCACAATTTTTGTCACCCACGACCAGGAAGAAGCCCTCACCACTTGCGACCGCATCGCCGTGATGGACGGCGGCGTGGTGCAACAAGTCGGGCGGCCAGATCAGCTTTATGACGACCCGGTCAACCGCTTTGTTGCCGAGTTCATCGGCACCATCAATTTGCTGCCAGCGCGCGTGCGGCCGCCGGAAGGTGACGACGCAGTTCAGGGCGAAGGCATCGAGCACGGCGTGGCGGCCAGCGATGCGACATCCGAGCCAATCACGCGCAGCCTCGTTAGCGTGAATGTCGAAGCCGATGTGTTTGGTGCCTTGCGGGTCTCTGCCGCCACAGCAGCCCGCGCAGCATTCACACCCGGTACCCACGGCAACCTCGCGCTGCGCCCTCTCGCAATGCATCTCGCCCTCGAAGGCACACCCGCACGGCCCGACGACGCCGTCGTGTCAGGCATCATCGAGGAGTATGAATTCATGGGTGAGTTCGTGCGCTATCGCGTGCGCGTGGCAGACGTGGCACTCACGATTGACCAGTCGCATCGCGCACATACGCCGGTGCTGGCGACCGGCACGCGCGTGCGCGTGGCCGTGTCGCCGCGCGAGTTTCGCTTTTTGCCGGACTGAAGGCGCGTTGCTTACCGTTTGAATTTCGCCGACAGCGCCGTCGCGCCCGCCCGCAACAACCCCACATCGCTGCCCACCGCCACAAACAGCGCGCCCGCATCGAGCATGCGCTGGCCGTCGGCCTCGCCCACCAGAATGCCTGGTGCCTTGCCGTGCGAGCGAATGCGTTTGAGCGAGTCGATGATGGTGCTCTGAACCTCCGGGTGCGGAATATCCCCCAGGTGGCCGAGGTCGGCGGCGAGATCGTTGGGGCCGATGAAGACCCCATCGATGCCATCGACTTTGCAGATCTCGTCAAGGTTGTCGAGCGCCGCGCGCGTCTCGGTCTGCACCAGCACGCAGATTTCGCGATTGGCTTTCTTCAGGTAGTCCTTGATCCAGCCGTACTGTGCAGCGCGCGAACTGCCGGCCACACCGCGAATGCCTTCGGGCGGAAAGCGCGTCGCGGCGACCGCTGCCGCTGCCTCTTCGGCATTTTGCACATAGGGCAGGAGCAGCGTTTGCACGCCGGCGTCGAGATAGCGTTTGATGAGCACGAGGTCATTCCACGCCGGCCGCACCACCGCCTGCGCCGTGCTGCGCTCGTTCTGCATCGCCATCAGTTGCAGCGTGACGTGTGCGGGGTCGTTGGGGCAATGCTCGGTATCGAGCAGCATCCAGTCAAAACCGGCCGGCGCACACGACTCGACCACCTGCGGCGACCAGTAACTCATCCACAGGCCGATTTGCGGCTTGCCCGCGAGGAGATTGTTTTTGAAATGATTGACGGGCAATTGCAAGGGGAGACTCCTGTCGTTGACTTGGGTTGCGAGGACTGTCTAGATACGCGCGGACGGGTAGCAGACTGCGTTGTGTAACTTGAAATTTTACGGGAGAGGCTTGGGCGAACGTTCAGCGCTGCGGGCAACAAACGCCGCCCTAAAACGCTGCATGAAAAATTTATCAGGCATCGGCCTGAAACCCTTGTGCCACAATCCTCTCAGGGCTAACAGCGCCAAGAGCCGCTTGTACCAAGCCTGTCAGGGCACCGGTCTGATCGTAAACGCGATACAAACCATCAGCCGCGACGCCCAGCGAGTGCATGGAGAGTTTCTGGCCGAGACGCAAACGTGCAGTTGCAGCGGCATCAGCGTCGATGCGTGGCAGGTGCTGGATCAGCGCGTCGAGAGGCAGCAGTAGTGCGTCACGTGGCTCTGCGAGCGTGGACTCAATCGCAGCCAGCGTAATGGCGCTGCTTATGACGAACGGCCCGGTGCGCTCGCGGCGCAGTGCGGTCAAATGCGCACCGCAGCCGAGCGCCGCGCCAATGTCTTCGGCGAGAGTGCGCACGTAGGTGCCTTTGGTGCACGCAACGCGAAAATCGGCAGACGTGCCGTCGAAGCCAAGCAGATCGAGAGCGTGGATCGTGACGCGCCGTGAAGCACGCTCCAGTGTGATGCCCTCGCGTGCGTACTCGTAGAGCGGTTTGCCGTCGCGCTTTAACGCCGAGTGCATCGGTGGCACTTGGTCGATCTCGCCGCAAAACTTGGCGATTGTCTCGCGCAATTGGTCTTCGGTCACGCTGACTGAGCGCGTTTCAAGCACGGCGCCATCAAGATCGCCGGTATCGGTCATCACACCGAGGCGCATGGTGGCCAGATAGGTCTTGTCGGAGTCAAGCAGGTGCCCGCTGAACTTGGTGGCTTCGCCGAGCGCTACCGGCAGCAGGCCGGTGGCGAAGGGATCAAGCGTGCCGGTGTGCCCGGCCTTGTCCGCGTTGTAGAGACGCTTGAGGGCACCGAGCACGCCGTTGGAGGTGATGCCCATCGGCTTGTCGATGAACAACACGCCGTTGACGCGGCGGCGCGGCGGGCGGCGCACCTGATTCACGGGAAATGCAGATTGATCGCGCGCAGCTTGGAAATGGGCAGCCTGGGCGCGAGCGGCTTGCGCGTGGAAGGCGCGGCACTGGCATCATTCATCGGCAGCACCGCAATCTGAACCGGCGTGATCCAGAGGATCAATCCTTGGCGCGCACCGAGTTGGCCTGATCGATGAGCGCAGAGAGCGAAATGCCGCGCTCGAGGCTTTCGTCAAACCGGAAACGCAATTGCGGAATCTGGTGAATCTTGATGCGCTTGCCTAATTCAGAGCGCAAAAACCCTGCTGCCTTGCCGAGGCCAAACAAGCTGTCTGCGACGCTCACCTTGCCGTCGAGCTGGGTGAAGTAAACGTTGGCATGCGCGTAGTCGGGCGTAACCTCAACCGAAGTGATCGTAATCATGCCGACGCGCGGGTCTTTCAACTCGGTGCGGATGATGTCCGACAGATCACGCTGGATCTGGTCGTTGACCCGTTCCGAGCGTGCGAAGCCGCGTGTTTGATGGCGCATCAGGCCAGCACGCGCGCCACTTCCGTGACTTCAAAGATTTCCAGTTGGTCACCCACCAGGATGTCATTGTGGTTCTTGAGCGAAAGGCCACACTCAAAACCGGCCTTGACTTCGCGCACATCGTCCTTGAAGCGCTTGAGCGAATCGAGCTCGCCGCTCCACACCACCACGTTGTTGCGCAACAAACGCGCCGACGCCGAGCGTTTGACCGTGCCATCGAGCACGTAGCAGCCGGCGATGTTGCCTGCCTTGGTGATCTTGATGACCTGGCGAATCTCGACCATGCCGAGGATTTCTTCGCGTTTCTCGGGCGCCAGCATGCCCGACATGGCGGCCTTGATCTCATCGACCGCGTCGTAAATGATGGTGTAGTAGCGCAGGTCAACGCCGTTGTTCTCGGCCAGTTTGCGCGAGCCGGCATCGGCACGCACGTTGAAGCCGATGATGACGGCCTTGGAGGCAATCGCGAGGTTGACATCCGACTCGGAGATGCCACCGACCGCTGCGTGCACCACCTGTACCTTGACTTCCGAGGTCGAGAGCTTTTTCATTGACTGCACGATGGCCTCTTGCGAGCCCTGCACGTCAGCCTTGATGATGAGGGCCAGGGATTGCACGCCTTCGGTGTTCTCGAACATGTTCTCGAGCTTGGCCGCCGACTGGCGCGCGAGCTTGACATCGCGGAACTTGCCCTGGCGGAACAGGGCAATCTCGCGTGCCTTGCGCTCGTCTGCAATCGACATCATCTCTTCACCGGCCGCCGGCACATCGGACAAGCCTTGTACCTCGACCGGGATCGACGGCCCGGCTTCATTGATGGGCTTGCCGGATTCATCGAGCATGGCGCGCACTTTGCCGTACACCGCGCCAGCGAGAATCATGTCGCCGCGCTTGAGCGTGCCTGATTGCACCAGCAATGTCGCGACCGGGCCTTTGCCCTTGTCGAGGCGTGATTCGATCACCAGGCCTTTGGCTGGCGCATCGCGCATCGCGGTTAGCTCCAGCACCTCCGCTTGCAACAGCACCGCGTCAAGCAGTGCATCGATGCCAGCACCGGTACGCGCCGACACTGGTACAAACTGGGCCTCGCCACCGTAAGCTTCGGGAATCACCTGCTCTGCTACCAACTCCTGCGTCACGCGCTCGGGGTTGGCTTCAGGTTTGTCAATCTTGTTGATCGCGACCACAATCGGCACGCCGGCGGCCTTGGCGTGCGCAATCGCTTCCTTGGTTTGCGGCATCACACCGTCGTCCGCCGCCACCACGAGGATGACGATGTCGGTGGCTTTGGCACCGCGTGCACGCATCGCCGTAAAGGCTTCGTGGCCAGGGGTGTCGAGGAAGGTAATCATGCCCTTCGAGGTCTCGACGTGATAGGCGCCGATATGCTGGGTGATACCGCCCGCCTCGCCCGCCGCCACTTTGGCACGGCGGATGTAGTCGAGCAAGGACGTTTTGCCGTGGTCGACGTGGCCCATCACTGTCACCACCGGCGCACGCGGCTCGAACGCCACCGCAGCGTGTGGTTCAGCGGTAATCAGGAAGGCTTCCGGATCGTCGAGCTTGGCGGCAATCGCCACGTGGCCCATTTCTTCGACCACGATCATCGCCGTGTCCTGGTCTAGCACCTGATTGATGGTAACCATTTGGCCCATCTTCATCAGACTCTTGATGACCTCAGCGGCCTTGACCGACATCTTGTGAGCCAGTTCGCCCACGGTGATGGTTTCAGGTACATGCACGTCGCGCACCACCGGCTCGGCGGGTGCGGCAAAGGCAGGCGTTTCAGTCTGTTGTGCGTGACGGTTACCACGTTGCTTCGGGCCACCGCGCCAGCCGGACGCGCCACCCGCGTCGCCACGGGTCTTGATGGTGCGCTTCTTGGCGGCATCGTCGCCCTGCCACGCCACGGCGCCGAGCACTGCTGCCGTTTTGGCGGGCTTTTTCGCGGCTTTCTTGTCGGCATCGCCTGGCTTGGCTGCCGGTTTGTGCAGCGTGCCTTCCTTGACTTGTTCGGCGGCACGCTTGGCTTGCGCGGCCTGCGCTTCGCGCGCGGCAATGTCGGCCCGCTCGCGCTCCTGACGTGCGGCAAGATCAGCAACCTGGCGCTCGCGCAGAGCGTTGTGGCGGCGCGACTCTTCTTCGCGAATGCGGCGCTGGTTTTCGTCGATGACAGTCAGCGGGCGCGATGCGTCAATCACTGCTGGGGCCGGTGCAGCAGCCACAGCGGCGACAGGCACTTCGGCAGCCGCTGCCGGCGTGGACGAACTTGCAGCAACAGGCGCTTCAGCGCTGGCCGCTTGCGCGGCACGCGCCGCTTCGGCATCCGCGGCAGCTTTGGCCGCAGCTTCGGCAGCGGCACGTGCAGCTTCGGCTACAGCATGCGCCGCCGCTTCAGCGGCAGCAGCCTCGGCCGCCGCAGCGGCAGCAGCCGCTGCTTCCGCCTGCGGATCACGTTGCACCAGCACGCGCTTCTTGCGCACCTCAACTTGAATCGTGCGCGCCTTGCCGGTAGAGTCAGCCTGGCGGATCTCGCTGGTGGATTTGCGCGTGAGCGTGATCTTTTTCTTTTCGCCCGCCGCAGCGCCATGGCTTTTGCGCAAATAATCGAGCAGATGCGCCTTGTCCTGTTCGCTTACGGACTCGCTGGCGCCAGCGTTTTCCATTCCCGCAGCGCGCAGTTGGTCGACCAGTGCAGCGACCGGTAATTTGAGTTCTTCAGCGAGTTTGGCAACAGTGGTGGCCATGAAAATGTCTTTCTTGCGTGAGCGTGAGAGGAAACGATGGAAAACACGGGCGGGCAGCGCACATCAGGCGCGCCGCTGCACCCGCTTCACACGTCAGGCGCTCTCCTCCGCAAACCAGTGCTCCCGCGCCTTCATGATCAAGGCTTTGGCGGCATCGTCGTGCATCGATTCAATTTCCAGCAGTTCGTCGACCGCCAGTTCAGCCAGACCATCGCGCGTTTTGATCCCAGCCTTGGCCAGCTTGGCCGCCAGCTCGCGGCTCATGCCTTCAAGCTTGATGAGATCGTCGTCAACGCCGTCGAGCGATTCTTCGGAAGCAATCGCCGCCGTCAGCAGGGCATTACGCGCGCGATTGCGCAACTCGTTGACGGTGTCTTCGTCGAAGGATTCAATTTCGAGCATTTCGTTGATCGGCACGTAAGCTACTTCTTCGAGCGTCGAGAAGCCTTCCTCGATCAAAATATTGGCGACCTCTTCGTCAACGTCGAGCTTGTCGATAAACATGGCGCGCGTATTGGCGGTCTCGGCAGATTGCTTCTCCTGTGACTGCTCAACCGTCATCAGGTTGATTTCCCAACCGGTGAGTTCGGACGCGAGGCGCACGTTCTGGCCACCACGCCCAATCGCGATGGCAAGGTTTTCTTCGTCGACTACCACGTCCATGCTATGGCGCTCTTCGTCAACCACAATCGAAGACACCTGCGCGGGTGCCAGCGCACCGATCACAAACTGCGCCGGGTCGGCCGACCAGACGATGATGTCAACACGTTCACCAGCCAGCTCATTGGTGACCGCCTGCACGCGCGAGCCGCGCATGCCCACGCACGTGCCGATCGGGTCAATGCGCTTGTCATTGGTGAACACGGCAATCTTGGCGCGCACTCCGGGGTCTCGCGCTGCGGATTTGATTTCGAGCAGGCCTTCTTCGATCTCGGGCACTTCGAGCTCGAACAGCGCCTTGATGAAATCAGGCGAGGTGCGCGACACCACCACTGCCGGGCCGCGCTGCAAACGGTCAATTTTGTGAATGAACGCACGGATGCGGTCACCAACACGGAACGTCTCGCGCGGGATCATCTGCTCGCGTGGCAACGCCGCTTCGACACGGCCTGACTCGATCAGCACGCGATGATTTTCAACGCGCTTGACGGTGCCATTGATAAGCTTTTCGTTGCGCTCCAGAAAGTCGTTGAGGATCTGGTCGCGCTCGGCGTCACGAATCTTTTGCAAAATGGTTTGCTTGGCGGCCTGTGCGCCAATGCGGCCAAATTCGATGGGTTCGAGTTCTTCTTCAATGAAGTCGCCGATCTGCACGTCGGGGTCATCATCACGGGCGTCGGTGATGCCGATCTGGCTATCCTCATTTTCCAGATCTGGTTCGTACACCACCTGCCAGCGGCGGAAAGCCTCATGCTCGCCGGTTTCGCGGTCGATCTGCACACGCACATCGGCCTCACCCTTGAAACGCTTTTTGGACGCCGACGCAATCGCCTGCTCCAACGCCTGAAACACCACGTCCTTGGTGACGCTCTTTTCGCGCGCCAGTGCATCGGCCAGCAACAAAATTTCCCTGCTCATCTGACTACTCCCAAAAACCTTGACATAAATACGGTCTAGAACTCGATCACTGGCACCAGGCGCGCCTTGTCGATTTGCGCCCAGTCCAGCTCGACCCACTCACCGTCGACCTGCATCGCCGGCTTACCATTTGATTCACCCACTACCGCCTGAAAATTCTTGCGAATGCCGTGCACCCCACCCAACGGCGCACGCAGCTTGAGCACCGCCTCATGCCCCGCAAACCGCGCAAAATCGGCGGTTTTCTTGAGCGGCCGATCCAGCCCCGGTGACGAAATTTCAAGCCGGTCGTAATCGATGTTTTCAACCGTAAAAAGATAAGTCAGCTGCCGGCTTACCTTTTCACAGTCTTCAACCGCAATCATTGCGCCCATCTTTTTGCGGCGTGGCGTGGCGTTTTGCAGTGCCGCAGCAGCAGCTTCCGCGGTCAGATCGATAAACACCCGGATCAGCTTGCCGCGATTGGAGCGCTCGATATCGACCAATTCATAACCGAGGCCGGTTACGGTTGTTTCGATCAAGCCCGCAAAATCCATTTCCGCCGCCACAAACAAAAAATGGGCACACTGCCCATTTACAAATTTCGCTGGCCCGCCGCAACCACTCGCGGCCCGCCAACTGGCGTCAAATCAACTCGAGATGTTTCTCAGGAAGACCCGCCTAAGCCTTTGGATTATAGCCGCTTTTTTGCAGAAATTCCAGAGCATTACGGTATCGGCAAGGCAGGCGCAGCGGGCACCCCCAACCTGGACTTACGCGCCCGAACCGCCCTCACCTGGCTCGGGCATGATTTTGAGCTTCGAGCGGCGGTGAATGATGACCGGCATTTTCTTCGGTGGCGGCAGACGCTCATCCTTTCTGCGCAGCAGGCCGCTTCCGGCGCGGCGGCCATCAAGCGTCATCGACGCAGGGTCGAGTTTGCCGCGCTTGCTGCGTCCGGCCTTTTTCGCCACCGGGCCGCGACCACGCCCGGTTTTGCCCTGGGGCAACGGAAGTGCCGGCGCGGGACGCCCGGCAAGCCGCCCTTTGCCACGGCGGCGGCGCGGCGCGCCGGGATCTATCGCAGCCGGCGCACCAGCAGCGCGGCCCACACCCCGTCTGGCACCCGGCGCAAGTGCCGCCCCCCTGACACGCGCACTTTGACCACTACCACCATTCTTGGGTCGCTTACCGGGAGGCGCGCGGCGCGGCGCGGCGGTAAATTGATTGCCATCCACATCCCCTGCGCGCGGCTCCTCGTCGTCCAGGTCTTGGTCACCGGCGAAACCGGCACCGAGCAGGCCCTGACCTTCGAGATTGGACGCAGCATGACGGCCGCCGGGCAGGCCGGCGCCAGGCGTATTGCCCGTCAATCCGGGCTTGGCCGGGCCGGCAGGCGCGCCACGCATCAATTCCTTGAGTTCATCCGGCGTCGCGGGACGACTCTGCCCACGCGCGAGGCCGCGTGGCAGTGCGATCGGCCCAAACCGCGTGCGGATCAGGCGACTCACCAGCACGCCGACCGCCTCGAACATGCGCCGCACTTCGCGGTTGCGCCCCTCGCGAATCATGACGCGGTACCAACGGTTGGTGCCGGCACCCTCGTCCGAAAATTCGCCTTCTTCGAGCTTCATGAAGCGCGCCGGGCCGTCATCCAATTCAATGCCGTCGAGCAAACTATCCATTTGCTCGTCAGTGAGTTCACCGACCACACGCACCGAATATTCGCGCTCGACCTCATAGCGCGGATGCATCAAGCGGTTAGCCATATCCCCCGAATTGGTCAGGATCAGCAAACCCTCAGTGTTGTAGTCGAGGCGCCCTACGGCAAGCCACTTGCCGCCTTGCGGCGGCGGCACCTGGGCGAAGACGCTCGGTCGGCCTTCCGGGTCATCATGGCTGACGATCTCGCCAGCGGGCTTGTGATACAGCAGCACTTCCGGCGTCTCGCGTCCGGTGCGGATCTTGATCGTCTGGCCATCAACTCGCACCACATCGTGGCGCGTAATGCGGGTGCCGATACCAGCGATTTTGCCGTTGACGCTAACGCGCCCCGAGGCAATCGCCTCTTCCATATCGCGGCGCGAACCGAGACCGGCTTCAGCCAGCAATTTTTGCAGCTTGAAATCGACACCGTTGACTTCAGTCGCTGCCGAAGGCGAAGGCAATGCCGGCCGCGGCCCTTTGCCGCGTTTCGGCCCTTTACCGCGAGGGTCACGAGGGTTGCGCGGGTTGATATGGTTGATTGCGCGCTCCCCCGGCTGGCCAGCAGGCAGGCGTTGGCCGCCAGGTACGCGCGGCTTGCCTGATTGACCACGCGCTTGGCCTCGCGCCTGCCCGCGCCCCTGCCCACGCACAGGCGCGCCTGCAGACGTCCCATCGGCTCCGTCCGCCACAGCCGTACCGGTCGCCGTGCCGGGAGCGCCGGGTTGCGCACCGTCCAGCGCCAACTCGCCAGCGCCTCCGGCCATCGGTTTACCCACACCGCGGCCACCGCGGCCACGCTTGCGTGGTCTGCGGCGGCGCGGTTGCCCCGGTTGTTCGGAAGAGCCCAAGCCCCCGTCCTGCCCGGCAGGCGGTGCGCCGGCGGCTTGGCTCGACGCCGTTTGAGCGGCGTCACCGCCGCCGGTACTTTGAGTGCTGGCCGCACCCGCTGTTGCAGGCGCCGCAGAGCCGCTGCTACTGCTGCCACCACCAGCGCCACCGGGGGTGCCCGGCTGCCCATTGTCGTCAGGCTGCATCGGCGAGGTCCATGACTTTTTCCATTTCATCGAGTGCGGGCAATTGCTCCAACGACACCAAACCAAGATCATCGAGGAACAGTTTGGTGGTGGCAAACAACGCCGGGCGGCCCGGCCCGTCGCGATGCCCAACGGCATCAATCCAGCCGCGATCTTCCAGCGTTTTGATGATCTGCGGCGAGACCGCGACGCCGCGAATTTCTTCAATGTCGCCGCGCGTTACCGGTTGCCGGTACGCAATGATCGCAAGGGTTTCCATCACGGCGCGCGAATACTTTGGCGCTTTGTCAGGATTAAGCCGCACCAGATATTCCGCATAGTGCGCGCGCGTGTGAAAGCGCCAGCCGGTCGAGAGCGCGACCAGTTCCACCGGGCGGTCCTTCCAATCGGCGCGCAATTCTTCGAGCAGCGCGCGCACGGTATCGGCACCGACCTGCTCATCGAACAGCTTGCGCAATTCCCCCACCGGCAACGGCGTGCTGGCAGACAGCAAGGCGGCTTCGAGAATCTTTTTGGCTTCGAGTGTGTTCACGGACACAGAGGGGTTTGCCACAATGGGCAACACCACGTTGAAAAACAGCGGGATCAGATTTGGCAGCGGCAGCGCAAGCCTGCATCGTGCATGGGGAGAAGCGCACCAGCCTCGGAAACGCGCGCCTTGGTCTGGCTGTTGTTCTAGATTATGGCGCGGCTAGCCAAAATTATATACCAGCCGCCCCGGCCAAGGCATTGCGCCGGTGGTGGAGCGGGCGCAAAACGCACGCACGAAGCGGCCGGCCGATCCGCGCCGCGGCCCTTGACTCAGGGCGCGCTGCGAAACTGGTTTTTGAACCCCTGCCAGCAGGCGTCGTAATCATTTTGCAGCGCGGGCGTCTCCAGTGCAAAACGGGTTGGCCGGCAGACAAATTTTGTTTCAAACATGAAAGCGAGGCTGCCGTCGATCTTGTGCGGCTTGAGTTCGATGGCACTGGCGCGCTCGAAGGTCGCGACATCGGGCCCGTGCGCGCTCATGCAGTTGTGCAGACTCGCGCCGCCCGGCGTGAAGCCCTCGGCCTTGGCATCGTAGGTACCGTGGATCAGGCCCATGAACTCGTTCATCGCATTGCGGTGAAACCATGGTGGGCGAAACGTGTGCTCGGACACCATCCAGCGCGGCGGGAAGATCACGAAGTCCACGTTCGCCGTGCCCACGGTGTCAGTCGGGCTGGTGAGCACGGTGAAGATCGACGGGTCGGGATGGTCAAAGCTTACCGTGCCAAGCACGTTGAACAAGGCGAGGTCGTATTTGTACGGCACGTAATTGCCGTGCCAGGCCACCACGTCGAGCGGTGAATAGTTCAGGTCACACGCCCACAAGTTGCCCTGAAATTTAGCCACTAGCTGATGCGGCGCGCTGTTATCTTCGTAGGCGGCGACCGGCGACAAAAAATCGCGCGCATTGGCCAAGCCGTTCGAACCGATGGGCCCGAGCTCTGGCAGGCGCAATAGCGCGCCGTAGTTTTCACAAATGTAGCCGCGCGCTGCGCCGTCGGGCAAATCAACCTTGAACTTCAGGCCGCGCGGCAACACACAAATCTCGCCGGGTGCCATATCGAGCTTGCCCAGCTCGGTAACGACGGCGAGGCGGCCCTGCTGCGGCACGATCAGCAGTTCACCATCGGCGTTGTAGAACACACGGGTTCCCATCGAGCGGTTGGCGCGGTAGATGTGAATCGCGTAACCGCTATACGCCGCGACATCACCGCCCCCGCCCATGGTGGTGAGGCCCCCAATGAAATCGGTGGGCGTCTGCGGCATCGGCAGCGGATTCCAGCGCAACCGGTTGGGCGGTGGTTCCACCTCAATGAACGGTGCCGCGCGCAACAGGCCGTTGTCGATGCGTTTCATCGCCCCATGCCCTGCCGAGGGATGAATGCGGTAGGTCCAGACGCGGCGGTTGTGCGCCCGCGGCGCGGTGAATGGCGTGCCGCTGATGCCTTCGGCGATCAGGCCATACGGCGCACGCTGCGGCGAGTTCTGACCCGCAGGCAGCGCGCCAGGCAATGCCTCGGTGGCAAATTCATTGCCGAAGCCGGATTGATAGGGGCGCTCAGTGGCGTGGATCGCGATGTCGTTCATGAGAGGACTCGTCAGTCAGGGGCAAGGACTGCATTGTGTTGCGCGGCGGTCGAATGTGCAAGTGGGCCGCCGCGGGTGTCAACAGCGCGCGCAGGCAGATTTCAGGTGCCGACGCGCAATGGCGCCGTCATTTTGCGCAGGGCGGCGATCACGCTCAGGGCCGTGATCTTGCCGGTGCGCGGATTCTCCGAGGGAATATTGCGGATCTCCATGCTGAACGATGCTGAATCCGATTCCACCTCGACGCGATGCGAGTTGCGCTCCAGATACGGATCGGCCCAAATTTCGAGCGTGGTGCGGTCGGGGCCGATGCCAGCCAACGCCAGCGCCACTGCCACGTTCAGATTTGCCGGAAAACCCACGGCGGCTTCACGCGGCGAGCCGTTGAAAATGCGCAATGGCTCCTTGATGTCTTCAATCGCAATCTTGTGTTCGACCAGATAGGGTGCTCCCACCAGACCCCGCACCGGCTTGCGCGTGATCATTTTTACCGAGTGGATCGTGCCTTCAGCCGCAGCCGTCACCGCATCGAGGCCGATCAGCGCACCAGTAGGCGCAATGATCTGCCCGCCATGTTCGCGCGCCAGGTCAATCAGCGCCATATTGCGCAGCAGCGCGCCGATGCTCAACACGATCAGGGTCTTGCCCGCGCGCAGCACCGGCTCTGCAATCGCCGGCAGCAGTTCGGCGGGGGCGCATTCGACCACCACATCGCAATGCTCAGCGAGTGCATCGATGCGCGTGAACACGCATGGGGTGTTTAGCGTGATGCGCGCCGCGCCCTGTTGCGGATCGCGCAAGGCAATCGCCGTCAGCCGCAGTCCATCGATCCCTGCGTCAAGCTTGTGCGCGACGCTTTTGCCAATGGCACCGAGGCCGGCGATGCCAACACGGACGATTTTTCGATTCAGTGCCATGGGGTTATGCGCGGTAACGACGTGTGGCGGGCACAGGCAAACCGCGCCTGCCCGATTTGGTATCACGCCAGGGTTGGTACCATCCGGCCACCTCGAGGCTCAACTTGCTCCATCGCGGCCCGCCATCCCAAAACGCTACGAGCGAGACTAGTCCATCGCAAAAAGGTGATCGTCCCTCGTCCAATCGCCCTCCTCACTCCGGCTGTACGCCGGCCGCACGCAGGATGCGCGCGTAGGCTTCCTTTTGCGCTTTTACGTGCTCCCCCAGTTGCTCGGGCGTCGATGGGTTGAGCAAAAAGGCCTGTTTCTCCATCGCGGCCAGCACATCCGGACGCTTCATCGCTGCGGTGAACTCGCGGTTGAGGCGCTCGATCACGTCCTTCGGTGTTTTGGCTGGCGCAAACAGGCCGGCCCATGACACGATGGCGAATTGCGGCATGCCAGCTTCCGTCATGGTCGGCACGTCAGGAAACGCCGGGCTGCGGCGCGGCAAGGTAGTGGCAATGGCGCGCAGCTTGCCATCACGCACATGCGCGCCGCCGGTGGTGAGCGTGGCAATCATCATCTGCACACGATTCGCCACCAGATCGGTGACTGCGGCCGGCTCGCCCTTGTAAGGGATGTGGGCGATATCGATACCGGCCAGCGCGCCGATCTGCGCAAACGAGACGATGCCGGTGGCATTGCCGGTCCCATAGTTGAGCTTGCCGGGGTTGGCCTTGGCATGCGCGATCATCTCACCGAGGGTCTTGAACGGCAGGGCTGCGTTGACATACAGGAAAAACGTGTAGCGGCCCACATCGGTCATCGGCGCAAAGTCAGTGACCGGGTCAAACGGCGGGTGCTTGCGCAACGACGGCACGGCCGACATCGGGCTGTTGGTCGCCAGCAGCACGGTATAGCCGTCCGGCGCAGAGTTCATCACCTCGGTGGCGCCGATCGCGCCATCGGCACCCGCCTTGTTGTCGACCAGTACCGGCTGGCCGATCGCCGTGGAGACCGATTGGCCGAGGACGCGCGCCACCACATCGGTCGCCGAGCCCCCCGGGAACGGCACAATGATCTTGATCGGCTTGGACGGAAATTGTGCTGCCGCTGGCGCCGTGCATAACACCATCGCGACAGCCACAATGCCTCCCGCCAGTTTGCTTGCGTGAATCAGCATGAATGAATCTCCACTAGATTTCGGTTTAGCGTTCTTATGGAAACCGTTGGGAGGCAAGGGGTCTAGGTCAACATCACCTGGAACCCGCGCCCACCAACGGTTGTCGGTCAGTACTCAATCGAATTTAATGCCTGACTCCTTGATGACCTGCGCCCAGCGCGTCTTCTCACCACTCAAAAACGCGCCCAGCGCCTCGGGCGGGCCGCTGCGCACTTCGGTGCCCTGCGCTGCGAGCCGTTCGCGCATGTCCTGGGTCACCAGAATTTTGGTGATCTCGCCATTGAGCTTTGCGATCACGTCACGCGGCGTGGCGATGGGAATGATGATGCCCTGATACGAACCGGTCTCAAACCCCGGAAACGACTCGGCAATCGTGGGCAACTCCGGGGCTGACGGCGAGCGCTGCACCCCGGAAATGGCGAGGCCCTTGATGCGGCCCGACTTCACCGTCGGGTAGGTCGCGAGCATGCCATTCATGATCACGTTGGCCTGGCCACCCGCCACATCAGCCACCGCCTGTGAGCCGCCTTTATAGGGAATGTAAGTCCAGTTGATACCCGCGCGCTGTGCAAACGCCACGCCTGCCAGGTGCGGCGCGCTGCCGGTGCCGGCAGTGGCAAAGTTCATCTTGCCCGGGTTGGCTTTGACATAATCGATCAACTCCTTGACGCTGTTCACCGGCACCGAAGGATGCACGCCGAGCACGTGCGGCGAATACGACACCATGATCACTGGCGCCAGATCCCTGATGAGGTCATAGGTCATATTCGGATACACACTCGGATTGATCGCGAGCGAGCCGACGTCCGACAGCAGCATGCTGTAGCCGTCAGGTACGGCTTTGGCAACGTAATCGGCACCGACATTGCCGTTGGCCCCGGCGCGGTTTTCCACCACCACCGGCTGGCCCCAGGATTCGGTCAGTTTCTGGCCGATGGCGCGGGCGAGAATGTCCGACGTGCCGCCAGCAGCAAACGGCACCACGATGCGGATCGTTTTGTTCGGATAGGCCGTCTGCGCCTGTGCCGCCGGCAGACCAAAGGCCACCCAGCAGGCCAAAGTGGCTGTCACAGCAACGAACACCGCACCGCGCGTGAAGCGCTGCAGGGATTGCCAGAACATGGTTACCATGGTTGTTACTCTCCCTCGATGGATGGTTGAAATGGATGGTGGAAACATCAGCCGTTGCGGTAACACCCGTTGTGCAATAGATTTTTCCGCATGATTTTTCGCAGATTGCCGATGCATGCGATTCTACGCCCGGCTTGCATGACAAGATGAAAATACTGCGGTTTCCTCTTGAAACTTCCCATGCACATGCTAATCTAACCAGCGTCACAGAATCAATCACCCTGATCCCCGTAAAGGAGACCACAATGTCCTACGAACAAAACGTCGCCCCGATGGAAATGGCGCAAGTCACCGCCGTCGCGCAAAAGAACAAAGTCCTGCGCCAGACCTATATGCTGCTGGCGGTCTCGATGATTCCGACTGTTATCGGCGCCTGGTTCGGCGTCGCCAGCGGATTGTTCCAAACCATGCTCGCCAGCCCCGGCATCAGCCTGATGGTATTCCTCGGCGGCGCGTTCGGTTTCATGTTTGCGATTGAAAAGAACAAGGAAAGCGGCCTCGGCGTGGTACTGCTCTTGGCCTTCACGTTCTTCATGGGCATCATGCTCTCACGCATGGTCGGCATGGTGCTGGGCATGAAGGGTGGCGCGCAGTTGGTCGGCATGGCCTTTGGCGGCACCGGGCTGATTTTCTTCGGCATGGCGGCCCTGGGTACCGTGATCAAGCGTGATCTGACCGGCATGGGCAAGTTCCTCGCCATCGGCGCGATGATTACCTTTGCCGCCAGCCTCATCATGTTCATCTTCCCGATGCCGGCCCTGATGATGGCGCTGCTGGTGATGGTGCTGGTGATCTTCTCGCTGTTCATCCTGTACGACGTGAACCGCATCGTCCAAGGTGGCGAGACCAACTACATCTCGGCAACGCTGGGCCTGTACATGAGCATCTACAACGTGTTCCAGGTGTTGCTGGCATTCGCTGGCATCGGCGGCAGCCGCGACTGATTGACCTGCGCCAGTTGACGTTTCAGGCCGCAGCCTCATACAAAAACCGCCTTCGGGCGGTTTTTGGTTTTCATCCCTCCCACCATAGATCGCATGGGCACCACCCGTAAACCGCGCGAGAAGCGCGCCAAAGAGGCAGCGCCTGCCGCCCTGCCTGCTGCCGCAACGGAAATGTTGCCGCTACAGTCCGGCAGCGCCAGTGCAGCCCAGGCTCCAACTGTGCTCCAGGATGCCCAAGCTGCACTCCAAAATACCCAAGCTGCTCTCCGTCGGGACAACGCACAAGGTGCAGACAGCGCATCAGCGCCGCAACCTCTTGCCGCGCCGGCAGCCGCTGAAGCACGCGAGCCCGGGCGCGACCCGCGCACCCAGGATCCGCGCCTGTGGCGTGACGATGGCTGGACTGCCCGCGTAATCAAAAACATCGATGACGAAGGCTGGGCCGTCGAGATGATTCAGGACGGCGAAGCCGAACCAGCGCTCACCGGCCCCTGGACCATGGGGCGCGACAAGAAGAA
>JANPAR010000167.1:0-21750 GCA_031430015.1 Burkholderiales bacterium | reverse complement strand
CAAGGCGATTCATGCCACTATTGACCTTGAGGTAGACGTCGAGCGAACGGCGCAGTTGGCCACTGGCCGACGCCGCTTCGATCAAGTCGATCTGCTCGCGTTGATGCACCACCGGCGTCAGATGCAGGGCATCAACGGTCTCGATATCGTGGGCGCCGAAGATGCCTTCGAGCAGCAAAATCGGGTGCAGAAAGCCCGCTTCACGCAGACGTGCCGCTTCGTGCAAATCGAGCAGCGCGAAACCATCGGCTGAGCGCAGAGCCTCGGCCGCACGCAGCAAGCCGTGACCGTAGGCGTTAGCCTTGACCACGGCCCAGATGCGCGAACGCGGCGCGTGCTGGCGTGCCAGCGCAAGATTGGCGGCGAGAGCCGCGGCATCAATGCGGGCGTGAATCGGGCGGGGCATGCAATCAGGAGCAGTAAAAGAAAGGCAAGGAACTACGAGGAAAAGCGGCCTGCCCCGAGAAAGCGGCCCAATAACTGCAAGGGTAGAACCAGTCTTGCACAACCGGCCGGCAAGACCATCGCGACAGACCCGCAGAGTTCATGTTTTACAGTGTTCATGCTATAAAGCGGACACTAAAAAATGGCACGTCAATCAAGCTAATTTCACTCTTAGCACGCCCCCATTCTAATCGACCGCAAGACCCCATTCCAGTTCGCAGCGGAGACAATGAAACCAGGCTTCTACACCATCATGGCGGCGCAGTTTTTCTCGTCGCTGGCTGACAACGCGCTGCTGATCGCTTCCATTGCCTTGCTCGTCGAACTCGACGCGCCCAAGGAAGTGACGCCGATGCTGAAGTTTTTCTTCACGGTGTCCTATGTTGTGCTGGCGGCGTTTGTGGGCGCATTCGCCGATTCGCGGCCCAAAGGCACGGTCATGTTTTTGACCAACACGATCAAGATCGTGGGCTGCATGGTGTTGCTGTTTTCCGAGTTCATCACGATTCGCGGCACTGAGGATTACTACATTGTGCTGGCCGCCTACGGCATCGTTGGCCTCGGTGCGGCAGCTTACTCACCAGCAAAATACGGCATCCTCACCGAGCTATTGCCACCCGAGCAACTGGTGCTTGCCAACGGCTGGATTGAAGGCCTCACCGTTGCATCCATCGTGCTCGGCACCGTGGTCGGCGGCTTGCTTATCAACCCCAAGGTGTCCGAGGTATTGCTGACGATGGACATCGTGCCTTTCACTACCGGGATTGACTCCGCCCCCGAGGCGGCGATGGTGATCATTGCCACGTTCTATGTGATTGCGGCGGTCTTCAACCTTTTCATTCCCGACACCGGCGCACGCTACGGCAAGCAGTCGATCAACCCGGTCAAATTGGTGTCTGACTTCGTACATTGCTTCACCACACTGTGGAAAGACAAACTCGGGCAGATCTCTCTGGCGGTGACCACGCTGTTCTGGGGTGCCGGGGCGACGCTGCAGTTCATCGTGCTGAAGTGGGCCGAGGTGCAATTGGGCCTGCCGCTCGACAAGGGCGCGATTTTGCAGGGCGTGGTAGCGGTCGGCATCGCCATTGGCGCGGTGGCCGCTGCGCGCTTCGTCCCCTTGAAAAAATCACTGCAAGTGCTGCCCTTTGGGGTGGCGATGGGCTTTGTGGTAATGACGATGGTACTGGTCAAGAGCGCCTGGCTTGCCTACCCGCTGTGCGTGCTGGTCGGTGCCATGGCCGGCTACTTTGTGGTACCGATGAATGCGCTCTTGCAGCACCGCGGCCACGTGATGCTTTCAGCCGGCCACTCGATTGCCGTGCAAAACTTCAACGAGAACCTCAACATCCTCATCATGCTCGCGCTCTATGCGCTGATGATCCGCGCCGACTTTCACATCAATACGGTGATCGTGCTCTTCGGCTTGTTTGTGTCGGGCACGATGGCGCTGGTGATGGTGTGGAACCGCAGCAATCACCGCAAGGAGAATCTCGATCATCTGATCGGCGAGGCCAAGCACGGCGGACGTTGACGAGCAACTGCCGCACAGGCTGCGCAGCACCTCGCTTGGCGACTCAGCGCGGGAATCCGAATTGAACGCGCTAGCTATCAGCCGCCGTCAGCCTGCGCCGCTTCCGCCAGCACCGTGCGCGCAAACACCAGGTCTTCCCAGGCTTTGGACTTATCCGGCAGATTGCGCAACAGATAGGCGGGGTGATAGGTCACTACCACCGGTACGCCGCGCCACGCGTGACGCTTGACGCGCAGACTGGCAATCGACGCATCGGTCTCCAGCATCGACTGCACCGCAAAGCGCCCCATCAGCAGAATCAGTTTGGGCGCGAGCAACTCCACCTGACGGATCAAATGCGGCGCGCATTGCGCCATCTCCAAGGCCTCGGGGTTGCGATTGCCGGGCGGGCGGCATTTGAGCGTGTTGGTGATATAGACGTTGTTGGTACGCGTCAGGTCAAGCGCCGCGAGCATGCTGTCGAGCAGCTTGCCGGCTTGTCCCACGAAGGGCTCGCCCAGGCGGTCTTCTTCCTGCCCCGGCGCTTCGCCGATGATCATCAGGTCTGCCGACTCGTCACCGGTGCCAAACACGGTGCTGTGGCGTGATGTGCAGAGACCGCAAGCCTGGCACGAGGTCACTGCGTTCTTGAGCGCAGGCCAGTCCATGCGCGCGATGCGCTCAGCGCGTGCGGGGTCTGCGGCAGCAGCAATGGCTGGCTGTGCTGCAACAGCGGCGTGTGATGCGGCGGGACGAGGCATCACGGTGGGTGGCGCCGCGTGTATCGCGGTGCCCGCCGTTGGCATTTTCACCAAGGGCACAAGCTGTGAACCGCTCCCGGAGCCGGTCCTGGCAGCCGCATCGCCAAAACCCGCATCCACCAAGGCTTCTGGCGGCATCGCTATCTCACTTTTTGACGGTACTGGCTTGGCATGGCGCGGCACCCACACCGGCGTAATGCCCATCTCGCGCAGCATCTCGATGCGGTTCATGACGCGGCTTGCCCCGCAATCGATCCCTGCTCCGCACGCAATGAGCGCCCCAGCAGCAGCGCGTCTTCGCGGCTTTTTTGCGCGGGGTAGTAATCCTTGCGCACACCGAGTTGCACAAAACCGGCACGCGCATACAAGGCGCGCCCGGCCAGGTTGGACGGACGCACTTCGAGCAGCATGTCGTGCGCACTGCATGCGCGTGCTTCGCTCATCAACATGTCGAGCACCGCGCTGCCCAGGCCGCGCCGCTGCAGCGCGCGCGCGACCGACAGGTTGAGCACATGCGCCTCACCCGCGCCAATCATCACGACCGCGTAGGCGGCGATCTGCGTGCCTTGCCACAAGATGGAACAGCGATAGCCTGCTTTGAGTGAATCGGTGAAATTTCCCGGCGTCCACGGAAATTCGTAAATCGCGTTTTCGATCTCGATGACGCGCGCGATATCCGCCACTGTCATCGGCGTCCATTGCAACTCGTCCTGTTTCAACACCGCGCTCATGCACCCGCCTTCGCGGTCGCGGCAGGTTCGCGGCCGCGTGGTGCAGCGGCGGCACGCTGTGCGTTCGCCGCACGCAGCGCAGCCTGCTCGCGCACGTCGAGGGCCACTTTGTCACGCACGTAGAGTGGCACGGCATGCTCGGCAGCGACCGTCTCGCCACGCGCAGCGCGGCGCTCGGCGATGGCGGCCACTGCAGCTGCATGCGGCACCGCCGCGGCATCAATCTGCAAGGGTGAATAGCGCGCGAGCAACGCCGCGCCATACACTGCAAAGCCGCTGCCGGTGCCAATCCAGCTTGCGGTCTGAGTGAGCGCGAACAATGCCGGCAATACATCAGGCCGCGCGAGCGATGGTGCCAGCACGGTCTGCCATTCGGCATCCGTTCCCCGTGCCTGCGTCGTCCATGTCTCCACTGTTCGCGTATCCGCTGGCTGCGTAGACATCTTTGCACCGCCACCCGGTACCACACGCTCGAACGCCGCCAGATACAACTCGCCCATACGCGCATCAAGCGCAGCGATCACGCGCGGCGCGCCACTGGCTTCAGCCAGTGCTTCGAGCGAACTCACGCCCACTACCGGCAGATCGTGGGCAAAGGCCAAGCCTTGTGCCGCGCCACACGCTATCCGCAAGCCGGTGAACGAGCCAGGCCCCGCGCCAAACGCGATGACATCCAGTTGCGAAAATCCCAAGCCCGCCTCGGCCATCAGGCGCGCCACCGCCGGCAACAGCAAATCGGAGTGCGACTGCCCGGCCAACACGTGCGAGGCGCGCACCACACCATCCACACGCAAGGCGCAGGAGCAATATTCAGTGGAGGTTTCGAGAGCGAGAAGACGCATTTTCGGGCGCTGCCTGCGCGATCCGTTGCGCAGCATGAAGGGCAAACGCGAAGTATAGCGAGTCAGTCTTGCCAGCCTGCGCAGCGAGCTTGAAGGTGTGCCTGAATGTAAGGCAGAATGTAAGGCAGAAGGCAAGCCTGCGCGTACAGACTGTGCGAGGCTCCCGGCCACCGCCGCAGGCGCTGGCTACTCGAACGGATTCGGCGTGCCGGGCTTGACCGCCACACGCCCCACCACTTCACTCGGAAAGTCGTCGTCGATGTTGTCGCGAAAATAGCTCCACGCCTCGCTGCTGGTGATAAACCGGTGCGCGATTTCCTCACCGACATTGGCGTATTCGACAATGCGCCCGTCGCTCATCTCGACTTCGAGAATGCGCCGCTGTTTGTCGTAGCCGGCCGCTTTGAGTTTGCCGCCTGAGATGCGTGTGCGTTCCATCCCGGCATGATGCCTTGAACGGCGTCCGCACGCAACGCAAACATCGCACAAGTCAGCCACAAATTGACTTGCCCGGTTTTGCAGAAAGTCAATAGTCCGGGTATGGAGTCAGTAATCTGACCTGCTTTTTGACCGGCTTTTGCGCTACTATTTTCGACCTTACGTTCAGTTGTACCCGGTTGCCCCGGTTACCATCGGGTTTCAGCGCCCGGGTCTCTGCCCCGCGCCTCCCTGCGAAGAGTTTGATGAAAGCCGCCCAAAACGAACGCCTGACGCGCATCGGCCCCGATACCGCCTGCGGCAATCTGATGCGCCATTACTGGCAGCCGGTCGCGCTGGTGGACGAATTCAATCCCGCGCTCGATCCACAGATGGTGATCCGGCCTGTGAAGCGCGTGCGTGTACTGGGGCAAAACCTGGTGCTGTTCAAAAACGCGCAGGGCGCGTTTGGCCTGCTTGACCGTGATTGCGCGCATCGCGGTGCCGATCTGTCGTTCGGCCGCAATGAAGGCGACGGCCTGCGCTGCCCGTTTCACGGCTGGAAGTTCGACATTACCGGGCAATGCATTCAAACCCCTGCCGAGCCGGCCGGCAGCAAGCTATGCCGGCACGTCAAGCAGCGCAACTATCCGCTGATCGAACGCAGCGGCGTGCTATTTGGCTGGTTCGGCCCGGAAGGCAGCACACCGCCCGCGTTTCCGGCGCTCGATTGCTTCACCGCGCCCGGCACCCACACGTTCGCGTTCAAAGGTCTCTGGCAATGCAACTGGCTGCAAGCATTTGAGGTCGGGGTGGATCCGGCGCACGCATCTTTTTTGCACCGTTTCTTTAACGACGAATCGCTCGACGACACATATGGCCGCCAGTTTCGCGGTGCCAGTGCGGGCGACATCGACGGCGTGCGCTGGCCCATGACGCGGGTGATGCGTGAGTTCGATCAGCCGAGGATCAGTGTTGAGCCGATGCCCTATGGCATGCGTCTCACCGCCTTGCGCCCGATGACCGAGGCGCTCACGCACGTGCGTGTGACCAATGCGATCTTCCCGCATACCTTCGTCATTCCACTGTCGGAAACCATGACCATCACGCAGATGCATGTGCCGGTCGATGACACCCACACCTACTGGTACTCGGTATTCACCAGCTTTGCGGGCGCGGTCGACAAGGAGGCCATGCGCAATCAGCGCCTGCGCGCGATCAGTCTGCCTGACTACATTCCCAAAGCGGGCCGCCACAATCACTGGGGCTTCAATCCGGAAGAGCAGGTGACACGCACCTACCTCGGCATGGGGGAAGACGACATCAATGTGCATGACCAGTGGGCCTGCGAGAGCATGGGCGCAATTCAGGATCGCACGCGCGAACACCTCGGCACCACCGACGTGGCCATCATGGCCAACCGCCGCACTTTGCTCAAAGCCATCGATGATGTGGAGGCTGGCAAGCTGCCCCCCGGCCTCGCGCAGCCCGAGGTCGCGGCGCGACGCATCGGCCCCGACACGGTCGATGGCATTGCCCCGGCGCACGATTGGGAAGCCTGGTGGCATGCTGCCGTGAATGGCAAGCGTGCCAATGCGCCGTGGGACGCTGCGCTGCCCATGGTTCAGGACAAGCACGACGCCCGAATCCTGGAAGGCCAGCCCCAGCCGTGAGCGCTGACGCCCCTGATGGCATAGAGCAGCTTGCTGCACTGATCCAGTCAAGCGCCGTCGAGCTGGTGCGCTTCGCCTGGTGCGACGTGCACGGTATGTTGCGCGGCAAGACGCTCACCGCCGCTGCGGCCATCAAGGCACTGCGCTCTGGTGTCGGCATGGTGAGTACCCTGATGCTCAAGGACACGTCAGACCGCACGGCGTTCAAGGTGTTCGATGCCGGTATCGCCACTGAACTGCCCGGTTTCGCTTGCGCCAACAACCTGCTGCTGATGCCGGTCCCACGCAGTTACAAGGTATTGCCTTGGGCAGACAAGACCGGTTGGTTGCAATGTCAGGCGGTGTTTCCGGACGGCGCGCCAGTCGTTTTTGACACGCGCCGCCAGTTGCAGCTCGCGCTCGCGCAGTTGGCGCAGAAGGGCTTCGGTCTGGTGTGCGGCCTCGAGGTCGAATTTCACATCTACCGCCTGCGCGACCCGCTGCATGGTGCCGAACTCGACCCGCACAACGCCGCCTGGCCCGGCGCCGCGCCGGCCGTTGACCTGATTCACCCCGGCTATAACCTGCTCTCGGAAAACTGGTTTGACATGGCCGAAGCGCCCTTGCGCATCGTGCAGCACACCGCGCAGGCGCTGGGCCTGCCATTGAGCTCGCTCGAAATTGAGCTGGGGCCAAGTCAGGTCGAAGCCGTGTTCGATGCCACCGATGCCCTCACCGCTGCGGACAACATGGTGCTGTTCCGCAGTGCGGTCAAACAAGCCTTGCGCCGCGCCGGTTATCACGCTACTTTCATGTGCAGGCCGCCGTTCGAGAACATCATGTCGAGCGGCTGGCACCTGCATCAATCGCTGGCGCAGATCAAGAGCGGGCACAACGCCTTCATGCGCGAGCACCCCGCGCCCCGCACCCGGGCCAACGAAGCGCGCCATACCCTGTCGGATCAGGGTTCGCACTATCTGGCCGGTTTGCTCGAGCACGCAGCAGGAATGACGGTGCTGTGCACGCCCACCGCCAACGGCTTCGGGCGCTTCCGGCCCAACGCGCTGGCTCCGCAATCGATTCTCTGGGGCCGCGACAATCGCGGCGCCATGCTGCGTGTGATTGGCGTAGCGGGCGACGCAGCGACACGCATTGAAAACCGGCTCGGTGAACCCGCCGCCAATCCCTATCTCTACATGGCAGCGCAGATTTACGCCGGCCTCGATGGCATCGCGCACAAACGCGTGCCGCCGCTGGCCACCGAAGCGCCCTATGCCGATGCCGGCAGCGCCACTGGCACCGGCATCGAGCGCATTCCGGCAACGCTGGGGGACGCGATTGCCGCGTTGCAAGCCGATACCGCGATGGGCCAAGGGTTTGGGGCAGACTTCGTGCATTACTACCGCCGCATCAAGACGTCGGAACAGCAACGCTTCGATGCCGCCGAAGACAAGCTCGAATTTCAGCGCCGCGAATATTTCAGCCGGATTTGACGTGGCGGCACTTCAGCTACCGAGCAACCCATTCCACCTCCAAATCGTAGTTTCAATCACCGCATTACCCGCATCATGCTCAAGATTTTGTTTTTCAATCACACTGCCCCTGCTGAACCCACTGTCCTTGAAACCAAGCCGGGCATCAGCCTGATGCGCGCTGCGGTGGACGCGGAGATCAGTGGCATCGCCGCCGATTGCGGCGGTTCGCTCACCTGCGCCACTTGTCATGTCATGGTGCGCGAACCCTGGCTGGCTCAACTGCCTGTGATGCAGGCCGAAGAAGACGAGATGCTCGGCTTCACTGCCTGCGCGCGTCAGGCCAACAGCCGCCTGTCGTGCCAGATCATGCTGACCAATGCGATGGACGGGTTGGAAGTTGAATTGCCTGCCAGCCAGTATTGAGTTTCGTCAACCGCGCCCACATTCGACTCCCCCTCTTTCTCAACCCTTTTTCCCTCCAAGGATCTTTAATGCGTATTGCCATCATGGGTGCCGGCGCGGTCGGCGGCTACTTCGGCGGCCTGCTCTCGCTGGCCGGGCACGACGTCACCTTCATTGCGCGCGGCGAACACTTGCGGGCCATGCAACAGGACGGCCTTAGGCTGGAAACTCCCAAGGGCACGCTGCACGTCACCAGCGCGCGCTTCGTCACGGATCCGCTGGAGACTGCTGCCTCCGGTCCCAGCGATATCGTGCTGTTCGCGGTAAAGGCCTACGACATAGAAGCCGCAGCCACGCCGCTGAAACCCTTGGTGGATGCGGGTTCCACGGTTATCTCAGTGCTCAACGGGGTCGATCATCAAGACCGCATCGGCGCTGTGCTGGGCGCGGCCCATGTCATCGGCGGCCTTGCATTAGTGTCGGGTGTCATTACCGCGCCCGGCGTGATCCGCTACACCTCGCCGATGTCGGCGCTGCGCTTTGGCGAAGCCGATGGCAGCATGAGCGCGCGCGCCACCGCCTTTCGCGACGCCTGTGTGGCGGCAGGATTCGGCGCTGAAGTCGTGAGCGACATTCGCGCGGCGCAGTGGACCAAATTCGTCGGCCTCGCCACCAACGCCGCGCTCACCAGCCTGTTTCGTCTGCCGGCCGGGTACATTTATCACGACCCTGAAATTATTCCATTGGCGCTCCGCGGGTTCGAAGAAGTCGCCGCCGTGGCACGCGCAGCAGGCATCGCCCTGCCCGCTGATGCCGGCGAACGCGCGCTCGCCATGCACCAGTCCTTCCCCAAGACCATGTACGCGTCGATGTATCACGACGTGGCCAAGGGCAAGCCGATGGAACTCGACAGCCTCTCGGGTTACATCGTCAGGAAGGGCCTCGAGCACGGCGTGCCAACGCCGGTACACGAGATGGCGTATCTCGCACTCAAACCCTACAAGGATGGTGCGCCGAAGCCGTTGGCGGCGTAGCGCGTCGGGGCTGCGCGTTTCGATCCGCGGCGCTTAGCTGCGCATGATCGCATTGCCCCAGAGGTTCAATGTGTGCTGCGCATGGGGCCACACGCCAGGCACGCGACCTGCCGCGCACACTTCCAGATCACAGGAAATCTCCCCAAGGTTGCCATCCGGGTCCTGCACCATGAAGAAGTTGTCATTGCCCGGCCCATGACGGCCGATGCCCCAGACAATCGGCACGTGCTCGCCGCCCATGTGATCGGCCCAGTCGCGCATCGCCTGCCAGCCGGTGGTCTCGAACGATTGATGATCGAAGCGCGTCTCGGGTGAGCGGAACAAGGCGAGCGCGTGATGCATGTCATCGGTGCGCAGGAAGCAGGCGCGCAGCGTGCCGGCGTCGTCCATCACGCGATCCGAGAGCTTGAAGTGAAGCGTCTCCTCATAAAACTTGAGCAGCGTCTCGGGCTGGGTGGTGCGCAGGGCGAGGTGCTGTGATTCGGCCGGCGGCAGGCTTGGATGGGGATTGCCGTCGCTCCCAGAGTGAACGATGAAGACGATGCGATTGCCATCGGGATCGACAAAAGACATGGCCTGATCTCCGATCAGGGCCGAAGCCGGCGCCGTTTCCCCCGCGCCCACTTCTGCCCGATACGCCGCCAGCGCCGCTGCATCCGCAAACGCGAACGCGATGTGCTGTATCCGGTGCGCCGGACCGTTGGAGAACACGATGCGCCGCCCCGCTGCACGGCACACCCACTCGGCCTCCTGTGCTTGTGCGTCAAAGCCAAACGCCTTGGCGTAAAACGCCGCCACCGCTTCGGGTTGCGGTGACGACAAATGAACGTGATGCAGCCTGGCGCCAATGCTCATACGGGTTCTCCGGCTGGTTGTCCTGCTGGTTTCTCAATGGGACGCGCACCGCGTGCGCACCGTGCGGATGCTGCGGCTTTCATTGTGGCTCCAATACCGCAATCGATTCAACGTGCGACGTATGCGGGAACATGTTGACCACGCCTGCGCTCTTGAGTACATAGCCGTACTCATGATGCAGCACCCCGGCATCGCGCGCCAGTGTCGCCGGGTTGCACGAGACGTAAACGATGCGCTTGGGCTTGTGCGCTGGATCAGCCTGCCCGAGCTTGCCAATGGCCTTGATGAGTTCGACCGCGCCTTCACGCGGTGGGTCGATCAGGATGCGCTCGAACGCGCCCAGCTTGGCGATGCTATCCGGCGTGGCCTCGAACAAATTCGCCGCGTGAAACGCAGTGCGCGCAGACAGGCCGTTATGCACGGCGTTGTCGCGCGCGCGCGCCACCAGCGACGGGCTGCCCTCGACACCCACCACTTCGCGCGCCAGCCGCGCCAGCGGCAGGGTGAAGTTGCCGAGGCCGCAAAAAAATCGCCCACCCGCTCGTGCGGCTGCACACCGAGCAGGCGCAGCGCGCGGCTTACAAGCACTTCATTGATCTGGTGATTGACTTGCACGAAGTCGGTGGGTTTGAACGGCATGTTGATATCGAACTCGGGCAGGTCATAGCTCAGCGGCTCGATGGCTGGCGGTAGCGGCCAGAACGGCGTTGCTGTCTCCGGCCCGCGCGCTTGCAACCAGAATTGAATGCCATGTTCCTCGGCAAAGCGCTTGAGCTTTTCTTCATCAGCAGGCGACGGCGTTTCAAGCACGCGCGCGACCAGCACATCGACCCACTTGCGTGCGCCGCCGCCGGTGCCAGCAGGACCAGCGGGATCCCCGCCGCCAATCGCCAACTCAAACTGCGGCAGGCGGTCACGAATCGACAACCCCGTCACCAACGCACGCAGCGGCACCAACAAATTCGAAATACGTTCCGGCAGAATCGCGCAAGAGCGCAGGTCGGCAATGTAGCTGCTGCGCTTTTCATGAAAACCCACCAGCACGCCACCCTTCTGCGGTACGTGGCGCACCGACAGGCGCGCGCGATAGCGGTAACCCCAGGACGGGCCGTGGATTGCGCGCAGCAATATTTCGGGTTGCACCCTGCCGATGAAGCGCAGGTTGTCTTCAAGCACGCGCTGCTTGATCGCCACCTGGGTGCGCACATCGGTATGCTGCATCGAGCAGCCACCGCAGATGCTGTAGTGCGCGCAATGCGGTGTGATGCGCGAGCCGCCCGCCTTCAACACGGTAATCAGTTGCGCATTTTCATACTTGGCTTTTTTGCGATACGGCGACGCGATCACGGTCTCGCCCGGCAACGCGCCATCGACAAAAATCACCTTGCCATCAATATGCGCGACGCCGCGCGCCTCGTGGTCAACCGATTCGATTTCAAGCTGGTAGGAGCCGGACATGCAGGTAATTTTTCATACGGGCATGGCCCGTAAATCCTTGGTGGGAGCGGTTTCTGGCGGCATGATCCGAAAAACCCTTGGTGGGAGCGGACTGCAGGCCGATGTCGAATCGCGAATATCACCATTATCGCCTGTCGCGCCAGACGGCAACGGGCGCGAACAGCAGCCGCAAAACGTTCAGCGCACCAAACGTGCCGTTGCCAGCGCACCGTAATCCGGCCCGAACCCGCCGGCATTGCGTGTCTTGCAATGGCGGCTCATCACCGCCTGCACGTAGTTGTCACCGCCCGATTCGGCCAGCGCGAGCCGCAGACACGCAAAACCGGTGATGCTGTCTTGTGCGTGTGCCGCGACGTTCTCGACCACCGGCACGATCACGGTGGCACATTCGCCACTGCCGCGCGCGCTGCAGGCGTCCACGCTTTGGTAGAGACTGTCATCCGTAGCCGTCTGCATCCACACCAGCGAAGCAGTTTTGAGAAGCGCCGTGTTGCGGCTATCCATCATTGCCTGCAACGCGCCCGTACTGCCGGTGTCTGTGCCAAACGAAGTCCAGGTGCCGGGCGTGCAACTGCCATAGGTGTAGCCCGGCCCAATGCGAAACACGTAAGGCTGGCCGGTGCCGGGATCATTCTTCGGCCCGGGCGGAACGCTGGTGGCATCCCAAAAATTGCGATAAAGACACGCAGACACCGCCAGCGGGAACAGCACGCCCTCGCCTACCGCGCCTGGCGGGGCGACCGCGGCGACCGCACTCGCCATCACAGGCATGCTGGTGACGCCAAGGAAACGCGCGAAATGCAGCGGCAGTGGGCCGCCGTTTTCGCCATCGGCACGCCGCACCGTGACCAGTACGGCGGGCGCGTCGCCTGCCGCTGGCGTGACGGGCAAGGATTGCAACTCGCCGCTACCGCCGGTCACACTCCAGTAGCCGGGTACCACGGTGGCATCTTCGAGCGTGATGCCGGAAGATTGGTTGAGTGCGACAGCGCTGGTAGCAGCTGTGGTGGCGCCGCTCCAGTCGAGGGATGAAGCCGGGGCGGCGGGGTCAAACAGTTTGGCTGCGCCCGCGAGTGCCGCCGCATCCGCTGCATTTTGCAATTCGCTGCGCACCACCAAGCCGATAGCGATATCGACCGCGAGCGCGCAAAAACCCAGCAGCACGCTGAGCAGCAAGGCAACGATGACGGCGATGGCCCCGCGTTGGCGTTGCGCGCCGTGCTGTACACGCGTCAGCGCGTTTGGATGGGCATTGGCCACCGCGCTGGCGATTTGCCCCACGCTGGCGTTTGCCGCTTTCGTTGCGAGGCTTCGCGCGCCGATACCTGCGCTACTCATGATTCATCACCGCAGTCGCGGTAAGACGTACCGGCCCGGTAAGTGCGGTGAGTACGCCGACGGCGGCGAAGCCGGCAAAGTCGTAGGTCACCGTCACGCGCAAGGGCGTCGCGAAAATGGGATCGGGTGCCTGGTCTATGGTCACTACAGGCGCAGATGCTGCCCCCAGACTTACCAGCGCACCGGTGGCGTAGTTGAGTGCGACCGCCTCGATGTCAGCGGTGCTCGGCTTGGGCTGGCGCAGCACGATGCCGGCACGCGCACCCTCGCGGCTGGCGTTGGTGAGGATCGCCTGATCGTAGAGCATGAGGCTGATCTCGACCATGCCGCCCAAAACCAGCAGCAACAGCGGCAGAATCAAGGCGAACTCAAGCGCCGCAATGCCGCGCTCGGTATTGCACGAAAAGTTGGGCGCGCCACGGGATGTGCCAAGAGGCGCGCGGGTGGTTCGGCTACTGGGTATGCAGTTGGCCGTGCCGCCGGGCACGACATTGAGTGCTGGTATGTCCATGACCATGGCATTATCCCGGTGCCACGGGCGCTGATAGCGTGCGCACTACGGAAATCGCCGCAGGACCCAGCAGCACGATGAGCAGCGCAGGGAAGATGCAAAAAATCATCGGGAACAGCAACTTGACCGGCACCTTGGCCGCCAGCTCCTGTGCCTGCTGACGCCGCCGCGTGCGCAGCGCATCGGCGTGAATCCGCAGCGCATCGGCGACGCTGGTGCCGAGGCGCTCGACCTGCACCAGCATCGAGACCAGCGCATCCACTTCCGGCAGGCCGATGCGTTGCGCCATGTTCTTCAACGCGCGCGCACGGGCGGCACCTGCACGCATCTCGAGATTGACGCCGTGTAGTTCGTCATACAGCGGCACGCAGGTGAGACGGATCTCGCGCTCGACGCGCGTCATCGCGGCATCCAGCCCCTGCCCCGCCTCGACACAGAGACGGATCATGTCGATCGCATCGGGAAAATTCGACGCCAGTTCGCGCTGGCGGCGCGCCACGCGCGCATCGAGCCAGAAGCTGGGCAGGCACCATCCGCCCATCGCAGCGATGGCAGCGGTGGCGGCCAGCAGCGTCTCGCTCACTTCGTTCACTGCCATGGCGTAGCCAGCGGCAGCCACCACAGGCAGGGTCAGGGTCAGCAGCAGGCGTAGGTCGGCAAACCGCGCCTCAGCACCAGGGTCACGCAGGCCGGCGCGCAGGAGGCGCAAGCGCAATCCAAAAGGCTCTCCCGAAGCCTGCGCGGGCCGCCGCCGGTGCAGGCGCGCGAATAGCGCACCGAGCACACCGGCATTGCGGAGGGCCGCGTCATTACCCGCGTGTACGGCGGTGTTTCGCCTACCGTTGTGGGCATGTGCAGCCGCTTGACCAATGCGGCGCGTTGCCCCCAACACGCCGGCTTTCTCCAGCAGTAAATAGGAACCCGCCCCGAGCGCGCCCGCTGCCAGCAAGCCGAACAGCAACGTGTCTAGATCGATATCCATATAAATGGCGAGTGATCTCAAAATTGAACGCGGATCACGCTGCGCATCCACAACACGCCCAAGGTCATGCTACCGAGCGCCGCCCAGACCAGATAGGTGCCAAGCGGGTCGGTCCACAGCACGCTGAGAAATTTCGGATTCATCACACTCACCAGCGCGGCGATCACAAACGGCATGGTGCCAAGAATCCAAGCCGAAATGCGCCCTTCGGCCGACATTACGCGCACCGCGCCGCGCAGTGCGCTACGCTCGCGCACCATCGCCGACAGGTTGGTCAGCAACTGCGCAAGATTGCCGCCCGCTTCACGCTGGATCAACACGGCTGCGGCGAAGTAACGCACGTCGGGCAAGGGCACACGCGCCGCGAGATTGGTCAGTGCAGCCTCTTCGGAAAGGCCAAAGTTGATTTCATCGGCGACGCTGCGCCATTCCTGGGCAATCGGTTGCGGGCCTTCTTGCCCGGCGGCCCGCAACGCACGCGAAAACGCTTGCCCCGCCTGCATGGCGCGGGCCATGCCGTCGAGCGATTCGGGCAACTGCGCTTCAATCGCCTGCCAGCGGCTGCCGCGCCGTTTAAGCAGGCGCAGCAGCGGCAACAGTGACGCACCTGCCATCGCAGCCAACATGATGACGGACGGCGCATCAAACCACTCCGCCAGCAGCAGCGCGCTCAGGCCAAGGCCTGTGCTCCATACCAAAAAGGCGTTCACGTTCACGCTTGACCCCGCGGCGGTCATCAGCCGGCGCAGCCACAACAGTACGCGCCAGCGCCGACGCAGGGAGTGCCACCAACGCGCCAGCGCAGGCGTCAACTGCAGGCCCGGCACGCCGGAATTGTGCGATGCGCTGCCGGGACCGCCGTGTGCAGCGCGGGCCATACTTGCCGCCGCTACCGGTGCGCGTGTGGCGGACCGGATACGCCGCTCGACTCCGTCAGGCGCGCGCGCGCGCCAGGCCAACCACGCGATCCATGCGCAACAGCCCGCTGCTGCGAGCATGAACATCAGCGCGAAGAGATCGTCATCCATCATCAAACACCGCATCCGCAATGGCGACACCACGCACGCGCAGGCGCTCGCAAAATTGCGGGCGGATGCCGGTGGCGCGAAAACGTCCCAACACTGCGCCATCAGCGGCAATGCCGGTCTGCTCAAAGCAGAAAATTTCCTGCATCAAAATCATGTCGCCGTCCATCCCGGTGATTTCGGAAATGCTCATGATCTTGCGCCGCCCATCGGACAGGCGCGCAGCCTGCACTACCACCGAAATGGCGGCGACTACCTGTTGCCGCAGCGCCTGTGGTGGAATCGGCACACCCGACATACCGACCATGTTCTCCAGCCGGATCAACGCATCGCGCGGCGTGTTGGCGTGTACGGTGGTCATTGAGCCTTCGTGCCCGGTGTTCATGGCTTGCAGCATGTCGAGCACTTCAGCGCCGCGCACTTCGCCGATCACCACGCGGTCGGGGCGCATGCGCAGGCAATTGCGCAGCAAGGCGCGCTGCGTCACTTCACCGCTGCCTTCGATGTTGGCCGAGCGCGTCTCCAGGCGCACCACATGCGCCTGGTTAAGACGCAACTCAGCCGCGTCTTCAATCGTGACGATGCGCTCCGATTCGGGAATCGATGCCGACAGTGCATTGAGCAGCGTGGTCTTGCCACTGCCGGTGCCGCCCGATACCAACAAATTGGTGCGCGCCTTCACCAAACCTTCGATCACATTGGCCATCGCCTGGCTCATCGCCTCGTTGCGCACCAGATCGGCCATCGCCAATGGCACGGCGGCAAAGCGGCGAATCGACAGTGCCGGGCCGTCGAGGGCTAGTGGTGAGATCACGGCATTGACGCGCGAACCATCAGGAAGGCGCGCATCCACCATCGGGCTGGACTCATCAATACGACGCCCGACACGCGAAACGATGCGCTCGATGATCTTGAGCAAATGCGCGTCGTTGTGGAAACGCACGGCGGTGAGCTCCAGGCGGCCACGGCGTTCTACATAGACCTGTGCGCTGCCGTTAACGAGGATGTCGGATACGGAAGGGTCCGCAAGCAAGGGTTCGAGCGGCCCCAGGCCAAGCACTTCGTTCTGGATGTCGCTCACGATCTGGCTGCGCTCGATGTCACTGAGCGCATAAGACTCTTCGGCGAGCAACTCTTCGACGGCGGCCTTGAGCTGCACGCGCACTTGCGCTGCAGGGGTGTGCTCGAGCGTGCCGATATCGAAACGCTCCAGCAGCTTTTCGTGGATCGTGGTTTTGAACGCGGGGCGGTGTGCCGCAGCCGACGAAGAATCAGAAGCGCTGCCGCCCTGCCTCCACAGGCGCACCCCGCCTGACTGAATCGCTGCGCGCAGTGACATGGTGGCGGTGGCTTTGCCGTGCGCCGTTACGCGCGGCGCAACAGTTTGTGCAGCCAGGTTTTTTGCCCGCCTGCGCTGCCGGTGAGATCCGTGGCGATTTCGCTCAACACGCGCGATACCGGGCTGGCCGGCGCGAGCTTGACAATCGACACGCCCTGATTGACGGCAGCCGACGCATTGAAGTAGTCGTTCGGAATCGTGCGGTAAAAATCCACCCCGAGCCCGCGCTCAATCGGGCGCAGGGGCGCGTCCTCCTTTTTGTCGGAGCGGTTGACCACGAAGCGCAGCTTGCTGTCGGGGTAGCCGAGCTGGCGAAAAGCACGCAGCATGGTGCGCGCATCACGCATGTCGGGCACCATCGACTGCATGATGGCGAAGATGGCGTCGGCACGGTCGAGCGCGGCGAGTGCAACAGCGTCAAAAGAGCGGCTGACATCGAACAGCACACAATCGTAGTGCGCCGTAGCAGCTTCAAGCAGGCGCGCGACCAGCGCCGGTGTTACCGCAGAGAGTTCTTCGGGTTCTTCCGGCGCAGGAAGCAGATGCAAATTGGGCAGAATGCGTAAGCTGCTGGACGCCAGCAGGGAGCCATCGAGGTTGGCGGCGTTGCGCAATACGCTGGCGACTGAACCGGCAGCGGGTTCCGGGCTCATGAAATAAAACGAGGCGTCGCCGTATTGCAGATCGAGATCGATCAGCAACACACGCTTGCCATGATCGGCGGCGAGTGCGTAGGCAACGTTGGCTGCGATAAAAGTGGCGCCGCTGCCGCCTTTGCAAGCGGTAAAACCGTAGACTTTGCCATGATGCGATGGAGCGGCTTGCCCGGCACCGCGCGCGTGTGCGCGCGCCAGCGCTGCGCGCAACTCGGTCGTGTTGAGAGGCAACGCCAGCACTTCACGCACGCCGGCACGCATTGCAGCAAGCAGTTGCTGCGCTGAACCGTCGTCTGACAACAGCATGATGGATAGGCGCGATTGACGGCGCGTCAACCCTTCAAGGATGTCGAAGGCACCCGCTTCCAGTGCGGCGGCATCGAGCATCAACACATCGGGCCATTGCGCTGCCCCGGCGGTCGTCAAGTCTTCTGATCCATCGTTCACACTATCTTCTGTCGTCACGACACGCAAGGCTGGGCGCGCGGCCAGATCATACGCAGCGAGCCACGCGCCGAGGTTGATCTCGACGAACTGCATTTCGAATGGCATGTCGAATGGCATCTGTGTGCCGCGCAATCCACCGCTTGTATGGCCATCGCCTGCCGGAAATGCATCCAGCGCTGTGCGCAAGGCATTGGTCAACACTTTGTCGCGCGTCAGAATGGTGAGTCGCATCGCCGCCTTCCCGTGTCGTGGTTGTGCTGTGCCGAGGCCGCGCCGCGCTACTGGCGCTGCGTTGCACCTGTCGCGCCAGATGCCCCGCTCCCCGCGCCACCGGCTGATGGCGACGCGGTGCTGGGAGGCGCGCCAACGCCAATCGTGAATAAATTTGAAGACGGCGCCGGGAGTTCAAAGCTGCGCACATAGCGGTCCATGCTGGCCTTGGCGGCACCGCCGTGCATCGGCGCGCTGGCCGGCGCAGTGAGAGCTGCCTGCGGGTTGATCACCTGTGCGGCGAATACGGAACGCACGCCGTTGCCCGGATCTTGCGCGCCAGGCATGCGCTCTGCGGCACAACCGCACACCAGCACGCCAACCAGCAACGCGCCTGTGGTGTCGCTCCAGTGTTGATTCACCATGGTGAAGCTCCTTGTTTCATCGCTGAGTCTTAGATGGGACTTCCAGCGCTGGCCCAGGCTGACTCGTCTTCGGTTGCCCCAACAATTGGCCATGCAATAAAAATTCTGTGCGGCTCGGCGGTGTGAATGTATCGGTCGGCAGCGGCGGCACGGCGGTCAACGGTTTGACCAGGCGCGGCGTGACGATGATCAACAGCTCACTCACGTCATTCTGGAATTCACTGCTGCGAAACAGCGCGCCAAACACCGGAATCTCGCCAAGGCCGGGAAAGCGCCGGATCGTTTCGGTGACGTTGTTGCGCACCAGACCGCCAATCGCAAAGCTTTGACCATCGAACAACTGCACGGTGGTTGACGCGCGCCGCGTCGTCACAGACGGCAACACGCTGGTAGTGCCATTGGCGCTGGTGAAAGGCACGCCCGCCTGCGTGAGCTCGGAGACTTCTGGCGTGACGCGTAGATTGATTTGGCCACCTTCGAGCACAGTGGGCGTGAACCGCAAGCCGACGCCGAACTCTTTTTCTTCCAACGTCACGCTGGACCCGTTGGCCCCTGACTGCGGCACCGGAATAAAAAATTTGCCACCCGCTAGAAACGTGCCCTCCTGCCCGCTCACCGCCATGATGGTCGGCTTGGCCAAAATTTTGATCAGGCCATTGCGAATTTCGGCGTCGATTGACAAGGCATTGCCGGCACGGCCAACGGCCACGGCACCCGGCGCGCCCGCCAGCAACTGCGTGAGAAGGCTGTAACGGAAGTTGCCGCCACCGGTCGCGGTCGCATCGAAACGCGCGCCAAGACGGTCAAGCACCGTCTTCGAGACTTCGGCAATTTTTACTTCGAGCATGACTTGCGCGGCACTTGCACTGGCCAGCATGTTGATCACACGCCGCCCGCCAAACTGCTCGGCGAGGAACACGGCGCGCTGTACCTTGACCGCGTCGGCCACGGTGCCGGTGAGCACGTAGGAGTCACCGGCAGCCGACACGGTCAGTTGCGTTTCATGCGGCATCAGGCGGTGCAATGCGTCCTGCAACGCGGCGGTATCGATACCCACGGTCACTTCCATCAACGTGGTCTTGCCGCCCTTGCCCCACATGAAGACATTGGTGGCGCCGGCCTTTTTGCCGAGCACATAGACTTCGCGCGGCGTGATGAGGACGACATCGACGTGATCCGGGTTGCCCACGGCGATGCGCACAATATCGGTCTCGACGCGCACCACCTGAGACCGGCCCGATGACAGGCGCAGCGGTGGCGCGATTTCGGCCGGTGCGCTTGCTGCCAGCGCGGCGGGATCGGTGGCAGGAATATTGACGACCGTGACGGATGCCGGCGATGGCGCCTTTGCCATCAACGATTCGGCACGCAGGCGCAGGGCCTGACTTTGTGGCGGCGCTTGGATATGGCCTTGAATCTGCGCTTGGGTCTGCGCTTTGATCTGGCCTTCTGTCTGTCCTGGCGTCTGACGCGGTGCCTGAACCGCCACCCGATCCTGCGGCCACACAGACGCGGTCCAGATTACAGCCACGCAGAGAAGCAGCCTCCGCGCCATCGCCTCCGCTGGCAACGTACCGTGGGCGCGAACCAGGCGGTTCATTCGAACACCGTCACTTCCATATTGCTCCGGGTTGCTCCGCGAATGACTTCGACGGTGCGGCGCCCTCCCGGCGCTTCTGCCTTTCCGCTTGACTTTGGCGCGATTGCTCCGTCTGCGGCGCCGTCTTTTTTGACAGTGCTCCGCGAACGTGCTCCGCCCGCCACGTCGCCTCGCGCACCTTCGCCAAGCAGCTCGGAGCGGCGCATCCCAGGCGTCGCCACGGCGAGGCGGTCACCCTGATTGCGCAGCACCAGCGAGAGCGTGCCGATGCTCCGCCCAAGGTCGAGCTTTTCAGCTTGTTGCGGTGTCACTTCAAGCGTGACTGCGCTGACCACTTTGGGTTTCGCATCGTCGCGGCTGGCCTCTTGCGCAATCGCCAGCACCATGATTTGCTCGAGCACAATCTTCGACACTGGCGCCGCATCCGCGCCCTTGGTGTTGAGCACCACATCGACCACATTACCCGGCAGCGCGAAGCCCGCCACGCCGACTACCTCGTTGACCTTGACGGTCATCGCCCGTTTACCTTCGGCGATCACGGCGGAGAGGCCGCCCTTGGCACCGGGTGGCGCGAGCTTGGCTTCCACGATCGGCGTGCCGCGCGGCACGCCGGTATTGACCACGCGTGAATCGAGCAGTTTGCTGACTTTGTAGACGCCGGCCAGCGGCGCGCCTGCGGGCCAGCTGGCAAGCGTCAAGTGCTCTGCGCTCAGACGCGTGCCCGGCGGCAGATCTTTTGCGGCGACCACGATGCGGGCACTGGCTGTCGCGGCGCGTGCCGACATCCAGCGTGCCGCGCCCATTACGGCACCAATTCCGAGAACCATCGACAAGGCCATCATTGCAATTGCCCTGCGGTTCATCACTGACCACCTTTCCCGTCGTTAGCCTGCCTTGCCTGCAACACGCAATCAGCCTCTACACCATGTCGCTTTAGACCATTCCGCCCGCCTGCGCGCACAACGCTCCCACGCATCCCGCCGCGATGGCCGGTGCGTAAGGCATGCGCTCAAGTTCACCCGCCCGCTTCTGCTGTTTTCCAACCATCACGTGATGCCACAACACTGCCATCAACCCGCCTGCCAACACCGTGCCCATCACGCCGTACCACGCACCCGGCACACCGAGAAACACGCCGGCCATACCCATCAGTTTGACGTCGCCTGCTGCCATGCCATGCGTTGCATAGAGTGGCAGCAGGAGCAGTGCGCCCGTCAGGCCGCCGCACAGCGCCAGCCAGATGGCCAGTGGCCCCTGTACCGCCGCAAACGACAAACCGAGTACTGCGCCGCACGCCACCAACCGGTTCGGCAGCATGCGGTGGCGCCAGTCGGCGCGCACCGCAGCGGCCAGGAGGAGCGTCAACGCAACAACACCGGCATCCATGATGCGGAGCCGGGTTGCAGCGGTGTCAGGGTGATCCGCCGCTCATGCAACCCGCAGTCGGGTTGGCCATGCACAGCGCGATCGAGTTGAACAAACCCGAGATGTTGACGCCGAGTGCCGAGGCACCGGCGATCACCGCCACCGCGACCAAGGCGGCGATCAGGCCGTATTCAATGGCGGTGGCACCCTGCTGGTCGTGCCAAAAGGTGTTCAGTTTTTGCATGATGGTGTTCATCGCTTCGCTCCT
>JANPAR010000166.1:0-8757 GCA_031430015.1 Burkholderiales bacterium | reverse complement strand
CAGCAAACCCAATGTTGGTTGCAGTTATTCTTCAGGGAATTTCCACTCAAGTTTTTCGGCAAGTAATTTTTTTTCGATTTCTGTCAAACGAATATAGATTACGTTTTGTCCAAACCATTCATCATTTGGTCCTGAACATAGATAAAAAAATTCATCTGACACTTTTTTCATTTCTTCATTTATTCTTTCAAAAATTCTACCATCAATCCAATCATCCATATACTCTGGTTCAAAAGCAATTAGGTGTCCGTTAGAAATGAAACTTAGTTTTATTGGTCCTTGTTCCGTTGCCCAAGTTTCTATAATGTCTGTCGGTAAAAAGTTTCCATTTGACGCTTTTGAAAAGTCACCCAAAAGTGAAGTGTCGTGGCCGCGATCTATGGCGCTGCCGGCCTGACGATGAACATTTCGGTCTGCCCGCCGGGCCAGGGGCCGGGGCTGCATGCGCACCACAAGACCTTCGAGACCTTCTTCGTCCTCGAAGGCGCGTTCGAGTTTTCGGTCAACGACGACGGTGGCGAGAAAGTGATCCTAAACCAGTGGGACACCTTCTCGGTGCCGCCCGGCGTGTGCCGCGGTTTTCGCAACATCGCCGCCACCGACAGCAAACTGCTCACGGTCATCACCGGCGGCGTGCATGACCGCAACGACATCAGCCTGCCGCCATCGATCGGCGCACGCCTCGATGCCTATGGGCCGGGCGTGCTCGACGAGGTCAAGAAGATCGGCCTGACGTTTGACGCTGGTGTCGAAACGGCGAATGCGTGAGACCGGCGTGCCGTTTGACCTGGGCAGCATCGAGCAATGCGCTGCTGCGCTGGCGAGCGCCGATCAACCACAGGCCACGCTGGCGGCAATTCATCGTTTGGGCATGACGCTGCCCGGGCACTGCCTGTTCAGCGTCAACGCGTTTCGCGCCGAGACCATGGAAGTCGAGCGCTTGTACAGCAGCAACGCACAGGCTTATCCCGTCGGTGGCCGTAAACAGAAAAGGGCCACTGCGTGGGGCGAACAGGTACTGCTGGAGCGGCAGGTGTTTGTAGGCGAAGGCGATGCGGCAATCCGCGCCGCGTTCAACGACCACGAGTTGATGCACAGCCTCGGCGTGCATTCGATCATCAATGTGCCGGTGGTGTGGCGCGACGCCTGTCTTGGCGTACTCAATTTTGCCTGTCCGATGACACACATCGACGCGCCCCAGATTGCAGCGGCGCGCTGGTTCGGGTTGATGGCGGTGCCGGCGTTTGCCTGCTGCGCCTAGTCCGCCTGCGCGGCAGACCCTACAAGCCGATTTGCCGATCGGGACTGTAGGTCGCTTGATACGCAGCGGGCGGACACTGGAGCATCAGCACTTCGGCACCGCCCGCGCCGGCCACGAAGGTTAACGCCGGGTCACTGCTGGCCACCCACAGGCAACTCCATTTTGGATATTCCTTGCCGTTGGACTGCAGGCTGCCGCCGGTCACAAAAAAGAATTGCCCACCACCGAGTGCCGGATTGGCGGCGGTTTGCCGCTGTTGCGGCGGCACGCGCAACACCTCGACCGTCGGTCCTTCCGGGTCCACATTGATGGTCTGTGCTTCAGGCTGCGCAAGTTTGGTCAGCTTGCCCTCCGGCATGGTGTCGATGGGCGGGGACTGAAAGTGCTTTTTCGGCCCGGCTTTCATTTTGTCGCGCGACTGGTGCACGTAGAGCGGGCCGTTGTCCATCATCGGTCGCAGCGTGAGGTACCACAGGCCGTCGTCGCCCGACGTAATCGGGCCGTAGCCGGTGTAGGCCCCGGCATAATGCACGGTGATCGGCGCAGCCACCCGGCGCCCGACCGAGCCGCCGCCGTGCACGATGACCTGAAACTGGTTCTGCTCGTGGAAATGCGGCAGCACGACCTCGTTGGCGCCCTGCTCGACCAGAAACGCCTGCGGCGACGGAGAGCCTCCCTCGGGAGTGCGAAAGTAATAACTCTTCCACACGCTGGTGCCGTTGGGGAGCGTCATGTGCTTGCGCGTGGCAAGCATCTGCTCGTAGGTCGCGCCTGTGATCATTCCGGGAGGTCTCCGTTGCGATGGGTCGATCAATACCCGCAGGATGTTGCGCCCTGCGGAAAATGGATACTACTGTGCCGCACTTTGCAGTGTCAAACCCGGCGGGCCAGCATGTGAACTGCCGGTGTGCCGGGCGCCTTGTCGCGGGATGCCGGCTCTGCTCCATGCGCTTAAGCTTTATACAATCTGCTCAGAGCAGAGATTGCGGCAGCCGCCGCCGCATTTCATCCGCTTCAGACTGAATCATTTTCTGCCGTGGCCGGCTAGCGTATTCGGCAGCGGCCTCCGGTAAAACCACTGCAACTTGCCAAGAAGGAATGTGATGCCTGAGCCTGCCGCCTTACCTCTTGCCGGATTGCGCGTTCTCGATTTGTCGCGAGCACTGGCCGGCCCGTTTTGCGCGACGATCCTCGCCGACCTCGGCGCCGATGTCATCAAGGTCGAGCCCACTCCCTCAGGTGAAATGGTGCGCGGCTGGGGGCCGTTCGCCGAGGGCATCAGCGTCTACTACCTGAGCATTCACCGCAACAAGCGCAGCCTCGCGGTCAATTTTCGCGATGAAGCGGGGCTGGAGTTGATCCGCTCACTGGCCGACAAAGTCGACATCGTCATCGAGAACTTCAAGCCCGGCGCGATGGATGACATGAAGATGGACTACGCCACCCTGGCGGCACGCAATCCGCGCCTGATCTACGCATCGATCACGGGCTTTGGCACCACCGGCCCCTATGGCGGCTGGCCCGGTGTTGACCAGATCGCGCAAGGCATGTCGGGCTTGATGAGCCTTACCGGGCACAAGGAAACCGGGCCGGTGCGCGTCGGCATCCCGATCGGTGACGTGGTCGCCGGCATGTGGGCAGCGCTCGGTGTGCAGGCTGCGGCGATTCAGCGCATGGTGACCGGGCGCGGCCAACTGGTCGAGACCTCGCTGCTGGCGGGGCTGATCAGCTTGCTTACCGTGCAAGGCCAGCGCCAGTTGTCGCTCGGTGACACACCCGGCGTGGCCGGCAATGACCATCCCGTCGTGTGCCCCTACGGCATGTTTGAAGCGAGCGACGGCCCGTTCAACATGGCCGCAGCCACTGAAGACATGTGGGTCAAGCTATGCGGGCTGGTGGGCCACGCTGAATGGGCCACGCATCCTGATTACAAGGACAACGCCGCGCGCAGCCGCAACCGCACGGAATTGAAGACAAAGCTCAACACCATCTTTGCCACGCGTACCAAGATGGAGTGGACGCTGGACCTCGTCAAGCTCGGTCTGCCGGCCGGCCCGATCTTCACGCTCGATCAAGTGTTCGAAGACAAGCACGTTAACGAGACTGGCATCGTCGAGACCGTCGAGCACCCCACGCTCGGCCCCTTGCGTCTGGTGGCCAGCCCGATCCGCATGGCGGGCATGGGCGGCCATTCGGTGCGCACGGCGCCGCCGCTGCTGGGGGCAAATACGCGTCAGGTGCTTGCCGAATTCGGCTTTACGCTGGCGCGCATCGATGCGCTGGTGGCATCCAAAACGATTCAGTGTTCGGGAGAGTGACGCACATGACGACGCAAGCCACCGGCCTGGCCTATCTGGCCCTGGCCCTTGATGACCCGCAAGCCAGCGCCGCGCGCTTTGAACAAGACTTCGGTCTGCCGCGCCGCGACTTTCGCTGTGGTGCCTCCAGCGTACCGATGATTTCGGTGGGGGCGACGGCGCTGGCCTTGTTTGCCCTCGATGATCCTTTCCTCGGGCCGAATGTCAAAAAAGGCGTCCACCATCTGGGCCTGAGCGCAGCCGATCCCGAAGCCGCAGCGCGCGCGGCAGGTGTGCCGGCAACGGGCACGGTGTCGAAAGGTCTCGACGGCAAGGCACAAATCGGATTGGCGCAGGAAGCGACCAGCGGCGTACGCGTGCGCTTCACCGAGCCGCTCGGGCTGGTGCCGGCCCGCTCCGACATGGTCGAGCGCATCGATCACATCGGCGTCGCGTCAAGCGACAACAAAGCCGCACGCGCGACCTTCATCGACCAGCTGGGTTGCGTTTACGAGAGCCAGCAGACCGACAGTGAGGTCGAGACCATCTCCGAAAACTTCACGTCGGACACGCACCGCTACATCTTCCATTCGCGGCCGCCGCGGCTGGTCGGCAGCATGCGTGTCACCTTCATCACGGTCGGAGATTGCGAGCTCGAGTTCCTGCAGGACCTGACCACGGCAGTGAGCGCCGATGCAGCGCGCCACGATGCGGCGGGCGATACGCGTGCCGATCGCAGTGCAATCGCACGGCATATCGCCACGCGCGGCGCCGGGCTGCATCATCTGGCCTTGAAGACGCCGGATATCGATGCCACGCTGGGACGCTTGGCCAAGGCGGGTTACCGTCTGATCGATACCAGCGGGCGGCCCGGCTCGCGCCGTGCCCGCATCGGCTTTCTGCACCCTGCCGCATTGGGCGGTGTGCTGCTCCATTTCGTTGAACGGCAGGAGATCTGACATGGCCGGCTATGCACTGAACTATCTGGCACTGGCGGCGCGCAACGTGGATCAGGTGTGCCGCTTCTTTGGCGAATCGCTTGGGCTGGTGCGCACCGATATCACGCTGCAAGGGCGCGCGATTCCGTTCTTCGGCATCGGCCAGTCCGCCCTTGCGTTGTTCGACGTCGATGACCCCTATCTTGACGAGCCGCGCTCTGCGGGCGTCCATCACATGGCCCTGGGCGCGGCGGACCCTGCAGCCACGGCGGCAAAGCACGGTTTGCCCGTCACCCATGCCGGTGTCGGGCCCGACGGCAAGCGTTTTGTCGCGATTGATCCGGCCGCGACCGTCGGCATTCGCACCCGCTTCATCGAACCTCTCAAGATTGCGGCGGGCGCCGGGCCTGCCTACAAGATCGATCATCTGGGCATTGCCACCAACGACAACGACGCCACCGTGCGCGTGTTCACCGGCAATCTCGGTTGCCCGATCCAGAGCACGCAGACCGACATCGAAATGCGCAACGTCACCGAGAGTTTCATTTCGGACAAATACGGCGCGATCTATCATGCGCGCCCGCCGCAGATTCTCGGCGGCCTGCGTGATGTTTTCATCACCGTGGGTGATTGCGAGCTCGAGCTGCTGATGGATTTTGACCCGAGCATGAAACCGAAGGAGAGGCTCGGCGAGGAAGAAGGCAACACCAAGGGCGACCAGAGCGCCATCGCCAAATATGTGGCGCGGCGCGGTCCGGGCCTCGCGCACGTGGCCTTCGCCACGCGCGACATTGACGCGATCCTGCCCAAACTGGCCAAGGACGGCTGGCGCATGATCGACGTGGTGGGGCGCCCCGGTGGGCGCGGTTCCAAAATCGGCTTTGTCCACCCGTCAAATTTCGGCGGTGGCTTGCTGATGCATTTTGTCGAGCCCGAGGTCGATGGCGGCTATGGGACACAACACGCTTCATCCAACGAGGAGACGACATGACACGAGCACTGTTGAAATGCGTTGCTGCACTGGCCGTCGCGACGGCATCCTGTGCAAGCGCGCAGGACTATCCGGCCAAAGGGCCGATCAAGCTGATCGTCGGCTTCGCACCAGGCGGCGGCACCGATGCGATCGCGCGCTCGCTCAACACCCGCATGGGTGAAATCCTCAAGCAATCGGTGCTGGTCGAAAACCGCGCCAGTGCGGGCGGCATCGTCGCCACCGATGCAGTCGCGAAGTCCACCCCGGATGGGTATACGGTCAGTTTCAACGTCAACACGCACGCGATCAATCAGGCGCTGTATCCGAAGCTGCCCTACGACACCGAGCGTGACCTGCGCGGTGTCACGCTGATCGGCTCGCTCGGACAGATGCTCGCGGCCCATCCCAACGCCGAGGCCAACACCCTGCAGCAGTTCCTCAAGCTCGAAGCGCCTGATACGAACAAGAAGCGTCTCATGGCCAATGGTGGTGTCGGCTCGCCCGGCCACCTGGCGGCGGCCTATCTTGAATCCTTGTCCGGGGTCAAATACACGCATGTGCCCTATCGCGGCGCCGGCCCCGGCATCATCGACGTGATCGGTGGCCAGGTGCCCTACATTCTGTCGACGTCAGCCGGGCTGTTGCCGCATATTCGCAGCGGCAAGCTCAAGGCCCTCGCAATCACCTCACCCGAGCGCTCACCGTTGACACCGAACGTACCGACGATTGCCGAGAGCGGCTTCCCCGGTTACGACATGGATACCTGGATCGCCACCTTCGTGCCGCGCGCCACGCCGGCCGCTGTCATCAAGCTCCTGCACGAGGCCACGCTCGAAGCGCTCAAGTCCCCGCAAGTCAGGGAGCGCATCGAATCACAGGCGGGCCGCATCATCGGCGGCTCGCCCGAGCAGCTCGATACGCTGGTCGCCGAAGACATCAAGCGCTATACCAAGATCGTGAAGGACTTCGGCATCAAGGCTGAGTAAAGCCGGCGATGCCATCCGACCCGATTTCCTCCCCCCCTCTGGTACTGGTGGAGCGGCACGGCGCAACCCTGGTCCTGCGGCTCAACCGGCCCGAGGCCGGCAACGCCATCAGCGGTGACGTGGCTCTCGCGCTCGGGGATCATCTGCGCGCCTGCGCCACCGACGCCGCGCTGCGCGCGCTCATCATTACCGGCGCCGGGCCGCGCTTTTTTTGCACCGGCGGCGATGTCAAGGCCTACGCGCAGCTGGCCGATGCGGCTGAGCTCGACCGTGTGTTCAATCTCATGCGCGATGTGTGTGATGCCATCGAGGCGCTGCCCTGCCCGGTGATTGCGGCACTCAATGGTTTCACCATCGGTGGCGGGGCAGAGCTGGCGCTTGCGTGTGATCTGCGCATTGCCGAGGCCTCGGTGCAAATCGGTTTGCCACAGGCGCGTCTGGGGATCATCCCGGGTTGGGACGGCATCGAGCGTCTGGTGCGTCTGGTGGGTCGCGCAGGGGCGGCAAAACTTCTCTATTCAGGATTGCGCGTTACCGCTGCCGAAGCGCGCGACCTGCGCCTGGTCGACGAAGTCGTCGCGGACGGCAAGGCGCTCGAACGCGCGCTTGCACTCGCCGCCACATTTGCCGAATGCGCGCCGCTCTCGCTCGGCGCCACCAAGACCGCGATTCGTGAAGCCGGCAGTACTCTGCCCGAAGCGGAGCGTCGCCGCAATGCGCGCGCCGCTTTGGGCCGTCTCTGGTTCACCGAAGACCACAAGGAAGCCGAGCGCGCGTTTGCGGAAAAGCGCACCCCGACATTTCACGGCCGTTGACACAACGCAAGACAACTTGAAGGCTCTACCCATGCTGAAAATTCTCGGACGTGCCAATTCATTCAACGTGCGCAAGGTGCTGTGGTTGTGTGACGAGATCGGCCTGCCATTCGAGCGCGAAGACTATGGGCGCGGATTTCGGCCCACCAATACGCCCGAGTTTCTCAAGCTCAACCCGACCGGGCAGGTTCCCTGCGTGATCGATGACGGTTTCGTCATGCGCGAGTCGCATGCGATCCTGCGCTACCTGGCCGCAAAGCACGGCGCCACTGCCTTGTACCCGGCCGATCTGCAGCGGCGCCAGCAGATCGAGGCCTGGATGGATTGGGTGGCCTATGACGTCACGCATTCGATGCGCGGCGCCTTTCTCGGCGGCCAGTTGCAGGAGTCGCCGTGGAACAACGAGTGGTTTGTGGCACAGGGCCGCAAGGACCTCACCGAGCAGATGAAGCTGCTCGATGAAGCGCTCAACGCCAACGGCCCTTACGTGCTCGGCGCAGACTTCAGTCTGGCCGATATCCCGGTCGGGCTGGTAGTGAACCGCTGGTTCTCGCTCAAGGACATCCAGCGGCCGCAGTATGCGGCGGTGGCGGCCTATTACGAGCTGCTCACGGAGCGGCCGGGTTACCGCGCACATGGCCGCAATGGCCTGCCTTGATCTGCGCAGCCGTTATTGAGAAGTGCATAAACGCGAAACCCGCTCCAGGAGCGGGTTTCAGGGCAATGAACCGACAAGAATGGCCAAGGGAGCCATTCTCGGGACGATTGACTAGTACGGATTGAGAATCGCGCTGCGCGTGATCTCGGCCGGGCTGCGCAAGCCGCACAGCGCCATGCTGGTGTCGAATTCCTTCTGAATGATCTCCAGCGCGGTGGTGACGCCGGGTTCACCCAGCGCGCCCAGGCCAAAATTGAAGGCACGGCCGATCATTGTGCCCTTGGCACCATGCGCAAGGGCCTTCAACAAATCCTGGCCACTGCGAATGCCGCCATCCATCCACACTTCGATCTTGTCACCGACCGCATCGACGATCGGTGGCAACGCCTTGATCGACGACAGCGCGCCGTCCAGTTGCCGCCCGCCGTGATTGCTCACCACGATGGCGTCGGCACCCGAGCGTACCGCGAGCTTGGCGTCTTCAACATCCTGAATCCCCTTGAGGATCAGCTTGCCGCCCCATTCGTTCTTCACCCACTCGACCACGCCCCAGTCGAGCGTCGGGTCGAACTGCGACGCGGTCCACTTCGAGAGCGACACGATGCCTTCCGCGCCCTTCACGTGGCCCATGATGTTGCCGAACACCTTGCGCTTGGCGCCGAGCATGCGCAGGCCCCAGGCCGGCTTGGTCATCATGTCGAGCTCGTTCGAGAGCATGATTTTGGGCGGTACCGTCATGCCGTTTTTGAGGTCCTTGTGGCGCTGGCCGATGATTTGCAGGTCCAGCGTGAGCACCAGCGCCGAGCATTTGGCGGCCTTGGCCCGATGA
>JANPAR010000165.1:0-29611 GCA_031430015.1 Burkholderiales bacterium | reverse complement strand
AAGTCGAAAAACAATGGTGTCGATCCGCAGGCGATCATCGACGCCTACGGTGCCGACACCGCGCGCGTGTTCATGATGAACACCGCCCCGCCCGAGCAGATGCTCGAATGGAACGAGGATGGCGTCAAGGGCGCAAGCCGCTTCCTGCGCCGCGTCTGGGCCTACGCGCATGCGCAGCACGGCGCGCTCGCCGCGGGTGCCGTGGGTGCCGTGGGTGCTGCGGGCGCAGCGGGCGCAACGCAGCTCAATGCCGCCAAGCTCGACGACAAGCTCGCCAAGGCACGGCGCGAGCTGCATGGCTTGATCCGCGATGCCAATCGCGACATCGCTAGGATTCAGTACAACACCGTGGTGTCGTTCGCGATCAAGGTGCTCAACACCCTCGAAGGCGTGCAGGCTACTGCCGGTGCCGATGCGCGCGAAGTGGTGCGCGAGGGCTTGTCGATGCTGTTGCGCCTGCTTAACCCATTCGCGCCGCACATCACCCACGTGCTGTGGAATGAACTCGGTTATCAGGGTGATTTACTCGACGCAAAGTGGCCGGTCGAAGACGCCGCGGCTCTGCAAGCCGACACCATCGAGATCATGCTGCAAGTCAACGGCAAACTGCGCGGCAGCATCAGCGTCGCGGCGGCGGCAAGCAAGGAAGCGATCGAGCAAGCCGCACTCGCCTCCGAAGCCGCGCGACGCCATCTCGCCGGTGCCACCCCGAAAAAAGTCATCGTCGTCCCCGGCCGTCTGGTCAATCTCGTCTTGTAAAACAAAGGGGTCAGACCCCTTTATTTCCTCTTTATTTCCTCCTTTATTTCCTTTACTTCGTTTTGTTTCGGACCCTTTTATTTTTGGCCACGCATTTCCCGTAAGCTACGCATCCTGTTTAGCCGCTGCCAACGCCTTTTTTTTTGACATGATACTTCCCGCAAACCTTTGGTACAAGCCGATCCTGGCACTATGTCTGGCTGTAAGCCTTGGTGGGTGCGGCTTTGCGCTGCGTGGCAGTGCCAATTTGCCGTATGAGTCGCTTTACATCGACCTGCCGGACAACAACGCGCTCGGTGCCGAACTGCGCCGCAACTTGCGCGCCGGTACCAACACGCGCATCGTCGAGCGGCGCGAGCAGGCGCAGGCGATCATGCAGGCCAACGGAGAAACGCGCAGCAAGCTGATTTTGTCGCTGGGCAGTAACGGCGCGGTGCGCGAGTTCCGTCTCAAATACGCCTTCACCTACCGCATCATCAATCAGGGCGGTGACGATATTGCAGCGCCGGGCAACCTCTTGATTGAGCGTGATTACTCGTTCAATGACAACCAGGTGCTGGCCAAAGAGAGCGAAGAAGCCCTGCTCTACCGTGACATGCAGACCGACATGGTGCAACAAGTGATGCGCCGTCTGGCCGCTGCCACGCCGCTGCCGGCCAATCGCTAGGCTGCGCGCAGCCGCATGCAAATCTCGCCCGAGCAACTCGACGCGCATCTGGGTAAAGGTCTCGCCCCGCTCTACGCCGTCACGGGCACAGAGGAGTTGCGTGCGCTTGAATCGGCCGACGCCATCCGTGCGCGCGCAAAAGCCGCTGGCTTCACCGACCGCAAGGTCTACTCAGCAGGCACCCATTTCGACTGGGGCCAGATCAAGGCCGATCTCGCCGGCATGTCCTTGTTTGGCGACAAGCCGTTGATCGACCTGCGCATCCCCAATGGCAAACCGGGCAAGGACGGCGGCGCGGCGCTCGACGCCATCGCCGCCCTCGCCAAAGCCAATGGCGATGGCGCGCTGCTGCTCGTCACCTTCCCCGGTGACTACCAGACCATGAAGACGGCCTGGGTCAAGGCGCTCGACGCGGCTGGCGTGCTCATCGAATCCAGGCCCATCGACACGTCGGCGCTTCCAGCGTGGATCGGCGAGCGCCTCGCCAGGCAAAAGCAGTCTGCCTCACCCGAAACATTGCGCTTCATCGCCGCCAAAGTCGAAGGCAATCTCATCGCCGCGCATCAGGAAATCATGAAGCTCGCGCTCATGCATCCGCCCGGCAAGCTCGCCCAGGAAGCGGTGGAAGAAGCAGTGCTCATCGTCGCGCGCTATGACGTCTTCAAGCTATCGGACGCTTGGCTCTCGGGCGACCTGCCGCGCTTTCGCCGCATGCTCGAAGGCCTGCGCGGTGAAGGCGAAGCACCGCCGCTGATTTTGTGGGCGATGACCGATGACATTCGCACCCTCGCCAAATTGCGGCGCGGTGAAAAGGTGTGGAAAGGCCCGCGCTCGTCTCTCTACGAGCGCAAAGCCAAGCACGTGGGCAATGCGCAGATCGGCGCAGCAATTAAGCATGCAGCCGGCATCGATGCCCTGATCAAGGGTCTACGTCCACGTGCGCTCTCAAGCGACGTGTGGGAGGAGTTCTACCGCCTCGGCGAGTCCTTCGCCTGAGGGTACAAGGTTCACCCGATCACGCAGGGTTCACCTGGCTACGCGGCGCTTCGCCTGGCCACATCGCGATCTGGTTGCAAGACGTAAGCACGGGCCGGATTGGCAACATCCGCTTACATGAGTTACAACCTGGCAGGCGCTTGAGTGCAGTACGCCGGCGTTAAATCTCTCCATGGGAAACCACCCATTACCCAAAACCCAGGAGATAGTCATGACCTTCGCCAAAACCACCGTAGCCGCACTGATCGCCGCAGCGTTCCCGTTTGCCGCCCTGGCACAAAGCAACGCGCCGGACATGTTTGACCGGAACGTTTACCAGCAACAACGCATCGAGCAGGGCCTGCGCGACGGCTCGCTGTCAGTGCAGGAAGCTGCTCGTCTCGAGCGCAGCCAATCGCGCATCAGCCAAATGGAGTCGCGCGCTCTGTCGGATGGCCGCGTCACCGATGCCGAGCGCCAGCGCATCAACGAAGCGCAGAACCGCCAGAGCGCCGCCATCGCCCGCGAGCGCGCCGACAACGAACGCGGCAATCCCAACTCGGCCTCATCACGCCGCATGCAGGAAGACGTGCAGCGCAACATCAATGAGCAAAGCCGCATTAATCGTGGCGTCGAATCAGGCCAGATCACCAACCGTGAAGCGGCACGCCTCGAAGGCGGGCAAGCGCGCGTATTCGGCCAGGAAGCCCGTGCTGGCGCGGACGGCCGGATCGACCGCTTTGAGCAACGCGGCATCCAGGGCGCCGAAAACCGCCAGTCGCGCAGCATCAATCATGAGCGAAACGACGGACAATCGCGCGGCTGGGATCAGCGTGGCAGCAATTGGAATCATGGCCGGAACGACCACGGCATGGCCGGCACCCGAGATCACAACAACAATGGCAACCATTTTGGTCAGACTCGGGATCACGCCAACAACGGCAACCATTTTGGCCAGACCCGTGATCACACCAATAATGGCAACCCTTACGGTCAATTCAATCACGGGACCGCGGGCAGCACCAGCGCTACCGGTACCACCGGCACCACCGGCTCAACCGGTACCACCGGTTCCACCGGTTCCACTGGCACGGCCAGCACCCACACCAACAACGGCAATCATTACGGCCAGGGCAATCGTGCCACTACCGGCGCGACCACTACGTCCACCACGTCCACCGGTGCCGCCGCCCAACCGGGCAATCGCTACGGCCAGAGCAATCGCGCCACCACCGGCACGACCAGCACATCGACCGGTGTTGCTTCCCAACCGGGCAATCGCTACGGCCAGGGCAATCGCGCCACCACCGTTGCACAAAACAGCGGCGGGCGCGGGAATCGCCGCTAAGCCTCCCTTGCGGTGCGCGCAAGCGCACCTCGCTGACAGCCGGAGAGCCTCTCCCACCATGGCTCTCCGGTTTGTTATTGGATAGACAGAACGCCGCCGCCGGCGAGTGCGCTACTTGATCAAGCCCAGCCGCTTGGCATCATCCTGATACGCCGCCGTGCGCTCCTTGATGAACGCCGGCATCTGCTCGTAACCGATATCCACCAGCTCGTAGCCCGCCGCCATCTTGCGCTTGCGCATTTCCGGATCGGCATTGAGCTGGGCGAACAGGGTTGATACCTGTTTGCGCACTGCTTCCGGAGTTGACTTGGGCACCGCGACACCGCGATAGCCGCCATCGACCCAGTTGAAACCGAGCTCCTTGAAGGTTGGCACCTCCGGATATTTCGGGTCGCGCTTTTCGGTTGCCACGGCAAGCATGCGCGTCTTCTCCCTCTGCTGCATGCCCAGGGTGTTGTAACTCATCGCCGCAGTCACGTGGCCGCCGATCAGCGAACCGACCAGATCGCCGGTGCCCTTGAACGGCACGTAGGTCACCTTGATGCCCGCCATCGCCGACAGGCGCAGGGTCGCGGCCTGGTTCGCGCCATTGCTCCCCGAGCCGGCAAAGCTGATTTTCTCGGGATTGCGCTTGGCGTCGTCGATCAACTCCTTGAGCGTCTTGTAGGGGCTCGTCGCCGGCACCACGATGGCATCGGGCGTGAAGTGAAAGAAATAGACCGAAGTGATGTCTTCGGAGCGGTAGGGATTGCCGGCCTCGAGTGGTTGCAACACCAGGTGCGGCATGTTCGCGCCCATCACCGTGTGGCCGTCGGGCGGTTCGCGATTGAGCGTGCTCCAGGCCAGCGCGCCGCCGGCGCCGGCACGGTTGATCACGATCATCGTATGCGGAGCGAACTTGCGCCCGAACAGCTCACCCTGCCAGCGCGCCACCACATCGGACTCGCCGCCCGCGACGAAGGGGATGATGTAGTTGATGTTCTTTGCCGGGTAAGCCGCCTGGGCGCGCGCCAGCGGCGGCAGTACGCTTGCAGACGACGCGGCGAGGGCAGTGGCAAGAAGTTGGCGGCGTTTCATGTGGTGGTCTCCGGAAGTGGTTGGCAATGCCGTGCGCACAATGCGATGCGCAGGCCGCTATTGTCGCGCAGCTTTGCCGATGCGTTGTGATAAGTTGCCACCATGCCAACTACCCACTCGCGCCTGCCGGTACCCGACGGGCTGTATGCCTTCGTCAAACGCGAATGCGATACCTGCGCCCTCGTCCATCTACTTCTGCCCACCCTGCCGCTCACCGCGCTTTACGTTCAGGACGAGCCTGACGCGTTTGCCGATTGCACGCCGATTGATGACACGGCGCTGGAGCAATCCTTTCGCTTCGACATCGAAACCGTGCCTACCCTGGTGCGCATGGAAGGTGGGCGCGAAGTGGCACGCGCCGAAGGCTGGATGCGCGATGAATGGCAACGCATTACAGGCCTCGCCGCACTCGGCGCCCACCTGCCATCACTGCGCCCCGGCTGCGGGTCGAAAAGCCGCGAGCCGGGCGTATATGAGGAACTGGTGGCGCGCTTCGGTGATGCGGGCCTCGCGTCGCGGCAGGTGGCGCTCGGTGAGTGGGACGACGCCATCGAAGCCTGCTTCGAGCGCGGTTGGAGCGACGGCCTGCCGGTGGTGCCGCCGACCGATGCGCGCATCCTGCGCGTGCTCGCCGGCGCGCGGCGCGCACCGGGCGAAATCGTCGGCAAGGTGCCGCCCAACCTGGTCGATTGCACGGTCGAAAAGGTCGCGATCAACGCGGTGCTGGCCGGTTGCAAGCCCGAGTACATGCCGGTGCTTCTCGCCGCACTCGAAGCGGCGCTCGACCCCATCTTCACCATGCATGGCCTCCTGTGCACCACCTGTTTCTCCGGCCCTATCATCGTCGTCAACGGTCCAATCGCGAAACGCATCGGCATGAACTGGGGCATCAATGCGTTGGGCCAGGGCAACCGCGCCAACGCCACCATCGGCCGCGCACTGCAACTGATCATCCGCAATGTTGGCGGCGGCGTGCCGGGCGAACTCGACCGCGCCGTGCTCGGCGGGCCGGGCAAATACACCTTCTGTTTTGCCGAAGATGAAACGGATGAAGAATGGGAACCGCTGGCGAGCGCGCGCGCCGGCATTGCCAGGGGGCGCAATGCCGTCACCCTGTTTCAGGGCGACGGCATACAGGGTTTCGTTGATCAGCGCTCGCGCACGCCGGAAGAACTGACGCGATCGCTCGCCGCTGCGCTGCTCGCGGTCGGCAACCCCAAACTGTGTCAGTTCACCAACGCCATGCTGATCCTCGTTCCCGAGCACTACGCGATTTACCGGAAGGCGGGCTGGGATCGCCAGCGCATCGAGATGGAGCTGCACCGGGCCATGCTGCGCCCGCGCGCCGACGTGCTGCAAGGCGCGCACGGAGTCGGCGAAGGCATTGCCCCGAACTACCAGACCGGGCGCGATGACGATCTGGTACCCAAATTCTGGGATGATGGCCTCCTGATCGTGCGCGCCGGCGGCGAAGCCGGCTTGTTCTCCGCCATCTGCGCCGGCTGGACCGGCGGGCGCTTTCGTGACCTCTCCAAACCGGTCACGCGTGAAATTGTCGAATAGCCGCTGTCCATTCGAGAAGGAGCCAGACATGAACAGTGTTGTGGTGTTGCGCGACCCCACACCCGAACTTGGTTCGATTCGGCGTGCGCGCAAGGCGCCGCCGGCAACGCTCGCGGGCAAGACCGTGGCGCTGATGGACATCGGCAAGATGCGCGGCGATGAATTCATCGACCGGCTTGAAGTGTTGTTTGGTCAGCGCGGCATCGCCACACGCCGCTACAAAAAGCCGACCAACACGCGCACCGCGCCGCTAGAGATGCTGCAAGACATCGCGACCCATTGCAATGTGGTGGTCATCGCCCTCTCCGACTGCGGCTCGTGTACCTCGTGCAGCACGCACGACCTCACCGATCTTGACCAGCGCGGCGTGGCAGGCGTGTCGGTGCTCACCGAAGAGTTTCGCGCGGCCTTCGCCAAGCAGTGCGCTGCGATTGGCTTCGATGGCGCCTCGCTCTACACACCGCATCCGATGCAAAACAAGACCACCGCCGAGCTGCACACCTTCGCCGATCAAAGCCTCGATGCCATCCTCGCCCTGATCCGGTTGCCGCAGGCGGCGCGCGCGGCCTGACGGGTGAACCCCGCGCGGCGCGAAACCCTCTGTTCCGGTAGCAGCCCGCGCCGAAGAATGGCTCCCAGAGCGGCTCACCAAGCATCATATGCCTGCGAACCGCATCAGTGGCCGATCTGCAAGGCCTCAAGAAAGCGCGACACCATATTGTAGGCGGCCACCGTGGCGACGATTTCGACCACGGCGCGTGAATCAAATTTCGCCTTGATGCGATCCATCAAGGCCTCGGGTACATCGATGTCGCGCGTCATCACATCGGCGAGCTCGATCACCAGCGCCTCATCCGCAGTAAACAAGGTGGAGATGCCGGCCTCGCGCACTGCGGCGATTTTGGCATCCGAGCTGCCGGCCTTTTTCGCGTGCGGGATGTGCGCTTCAAACTCGTAGGGTGCGTGGTTGACTACGGCGACACGCAGGATCATCAGCTCGCGCAAATCAGCAGGCACCGACGATTGATTGCGCACGGCGGTGAGCATCGCCTCCCAACCTTTGGCGAGCGGCGCGCTGTTGAGCAGCACTTGGTAGAGCGGCGAGATGCGGCCGCGCTGAGCCATGATTGAAGCTTCGATCTCGGCGAGTTCGGGGCGGGTGCCGGGGATGACGAGGGGAACGCGAATGGTCATGGGAAGCTTTCGTTTGTAAGGAAAAGGAATTGAAACCGTCTAGTCGCAGCGCGCGGTCATGCCGCCATCGACGATGATCTCGGTGCCGGTGATGAACTTGGCTTCGTCGGAGGCGAGAAACAAGGCGGCGTTGGCCGTATCGCGCCCGTCACCCATGAAGCCGAGCGGAATGCGCTTGCGCCGCGACGCAAGCAGGGCTTCGACATCGCCGCCGGTGCGCTGCTTGGCCAGACGCGTCTCGACCATCGGCGTATGCAACTGCCCTGGCACGACGCAATTGACACGAATGCCCTTGGGCGCGTACTGCACCGCGACCACGCGGGTCAGTTGCATCACGGCGGCCTTGGTCGCCGCGTAGGCGACTTGTGCTGCACCGGTCCAACGCAAGCCCGAGGTCGAGGCGACGTTGATGATGACGCCACTGCCCTGCCCTTCCATCAGCGGCAGCACATGTTTGCAACCAAGGAACACGCTCTTGAGATTGAAGTCGATTTGCGCGTCCCACACTTCTTCTGCCATCTCGACCGGGCCGCCGGCGGCTGAGCCACCAATGTTGTTGACGAGGATATCGACGCGGCCAAACTGCTTGACGGCGGCGTCGATCATCGTTTTGACCTGCGCGCTGTCGGTGGCGTCGCATTGATGGGCGACCATCACGTCGGCCGCTGCAAGGCCTGCGTGGCTGTTGCTGTTGCTGCGGCCGCCTTCCGGTGAGCGCGCCTTGGCGATGATCTGCGCCGCACGCTCCAATGTTTCCGTGAGCCGCTCGGGGTCACGATCCGCCGCGAGCACGCGTGCGCCCTCTTCCACAAAGCGCACCGCCATTGCGCGCCCGTTGCCCCAGCCTGGCCCGACGCAGCCGGCACCGGTCACGATGGCGATCTTCCCTTCAAGCCTTCCCATGGCGTTTCATCCTCTTGTCACTGTGGTAACGCATGTCAAATCGTCAGGTGCGATGCCGGCCCCGGGCGGCTCTTGCTGGTCTCGCGCAATGCGCTGACCCATTGCGAAAATTCCAGCCCGGTCGCTGCACGCAGCGCCACCGCACGCGCACGCAGTTCGCTCCACGCCACTTCCACGTCAGGCCCTGTCAGCGCAAACGCAATCAGGTTGCCGCGTTCGGTAGCTGGCAGCAACAACATGCGGCCCTCAAAAGCACGCCAGATGTTGTTGATGTTGATTTTCGAGGACGCATGTTTGCCGAACAGGTTGACCGCCATTACCGAGGGGCGGTCGCTCATCATGGCGTTGCGGCAATCGGCATAGAACTCGGGGCTCGACAGCACCGGCCCCTTGGCTGCGGCATCGTACACATCCACAATCAGGTAATCGGTTGAGGCCGGATGCGCCGCCACCCAGGCCGCGCCGTCATCGACCACGGTGCGGTGACGCGTGCTCTCTGACGGCAGCGAAAAATACTGGCGTGCGCAGGGGATCACTGCCGGGTTGCGATCGATGGTCGTGACGCGCGCTTTCGGAAACTGCTTCCACGCAAACTTGGTGGCCGAGGCGGCGCCCAGACCCAGCAGCAGAAAGTTTTTCGGTTGCTGATTGAACAACAGCCCGGCAAACAATTGGCGCGTGTAGTCCAGTTCGAGATGGTAGGGGTCGCTTATGCGCATCGCGCCCTGGATCCACACCGAGCCGAAATGCAGATAGCGGTTGCCGTCTTCTTCCGACAGGCTCACCTCGTCTGGCGGGTGGCGTTTAAGCAGGGCCATGAGCGCGCGTTTCATGCGCGATCCTTCGTGGCGCGCTTCACGAACGTTGCAGCGCTGCGCGCCACTGCGCCAGCTTGTAGTCGAACGATTGCGACGCGTTGGCCGGGCTGGTCGAGGGCAGCACGATGGTCTCGAACCCCTGCGCCTGCAGATGGCGCAGTGCCTTGCCTGCGGTGGCGCCGTTGCAGCACGCGCGCTTCAGACCAGGCGCCTTGCGGCGCGCACGCGCGAAATCGTTGAACGCGGGATGGCGGATCGCGCTGTCGAGGCTGCCCGCGCGCTCACAGCTGCCGTACACATCCCAAATGCCGATGCCCGCCGCGTTCACCGCCGCGATGCGCGCGCGATACGGCACTGAGGTGAAGTCCAACCCGAGGCAGGCCGCGACGATCGGCCAAAACCGGTTTTGCGGATGCGCGTAATACTGCCGCTGTGCGAGTGACGCCGCACTCGGAAAACTGCCGAGAATCAGCAGCGTGCAGCCATCAGTGATGACCGGCGGTAGGCCGAAGAGCCGCTCTGGGAGCGCTTCTTGGCGCAATGCCTTGGAAACCCTTGGTGGGAGCGCCTTCCGGCCGGACTGACTTGACTTTTGGGGTGAAGAAGCGCGGAGCAACATGGCGCGCGAGGATAGCACGCAGTCACCCGGTGGCGCGTCTGCGCCATCGCGCCACCGCGCCACTACTCGTCGGCAAAGTAGCGATAGAAAAAATCGCCGTCTTTGAAATCGTGGTCGTCGGCGACGTGATGAAAGATACCCGCAGCGACCATGCGTTCACCGAGCTTGACCGCCAGCGGCCGCGACAAGCGATAGTTAAGCGCGAGCCAGTCCACTGCTTCGGTGCCGATAAAGCACTTGGGATAACTTTTAAGCACGTAGCGCCGCGCCGCCACCTCCACGCCGCCGGCGCCGCGCATGCGCGTCGCGACGTGCTGCACGTCGAGCGTATCGATATCGAGCGCACGCGTCTTGCTCGCCACAGCAGGCAGCGCCTCTTCGTCGGCAAAGAAACGGAAGTAAAAATTGCCGTCGGTGAAATCGTGATCGTCGGCAACATGATGAAACAGCCCGGCCTCAAACATGCGCTCGCCAAGCTTGACTGCTTGCGGGCGCGTCAAGTGATGGTGACGCGCCAGCCAATCGACTGCCTCTGAGCCAACGAAGCACTTGGGATATTTTTTGAGCAGGTAGCTGCGGTCACGCACGTCGAGCGGCGTCTCGCCCTTGCGCATTTGCTGCGCGACTTCCTGCACATCGAGATCGGCGGCGAGGCGCGGCCCGGTGCCATGCTCCGCCACCCCGGCGCTGACCGCAGCCGGTGCGGCGCGCTGACGTGTTGCAGGAGCCGTCGCGCCGGCGGCGGCCTCCATCGACGCGGGCAGCACAATTGATGCGGGCTCATCGATAAAGAAACGAAAGCGGCCGGCACCGGCCGTGAAACGGCTCGCGTTCGACAAGGAACGCAGAGCGCCGCCCGCCACCATTTCATTGAACCACCCGGTGAGCTGCTCACTGGAGACGCTGAATTTTTCTGCAAGCAGGAACGTTGCATCCGCGTCAAATGCGCCAAACATGCGCCCCTCCTTTTGTTCAATCGCGCCGGCGATCGACAGCGCACGGCGGCATTGCGCGGCAACCTGCTGCGCCACCGGCAGCGCCGGTGTTTCGCGGCTGCTCGCGCGCGGCGGCTGCGCGCAGGCGGAGAACCACAGCATCTCGATCACCGCTTCGGCTGCGTCTCCTTCAGGCAGCGCGGGCACCAGATCGACCGCGCCGTAGCGCTGCGCCACCGCGCGCGCAGCATCGGTGACTTGCTGTCCGTCGGGCTGCACCAGCACAACTGCCGTTTGCGGGAAGCAGCGCGAGAAGTTCTTCACAAACTGATAGGGGTTGCGATTGCGCCCGGCAAAATAGGTGAGACCGGCAATCAGCAGGGTGGGCGTGGTGCCGGCCGCCTGCAACAGCGCGGCCGCGAACAGCGGGTCGGCTGCGGCCTGCAACACATGCACCGTAAATTGATTCGCCGCCAGTGCCGCGCTCCAGCGCTGCTGGTGCGCCGCGCCGGCTTCGGCCAGCAGCACGCGTTTGGCTCGTGCTTCGAGTTCGGTATTCATGGCGGTCTCCGGGGCCAGCCCGGGGGAAGGTGGGATGCCCGGTATACGTAGCAGACCGCATGGTTGGATGCTGATGCGGACGCCGCCATCCCTGCCATTGCTTAGCGCAGCCGGGACATACCGCGCAAACGGTTCTGGTGCGATGCTTCGGGTACAGTCGCGCGTCCGGCAGGCCGTTGCGGCAACGTGACAGACCTCGCAGCGCAAATTGAAACTGCCACCGTCTCCCAAACGTATGGCAGAACGTGCAGCAAAAGCGCCCGCCGTGACGGACACACCAACGATGATGGCAAAGGATGGGGTTTGATGAGCGGGCAAGAAAATGTGGCATCGGCCACTGGCACCATGCGCACGCTCAAGGCGGTAATCGCCCTGTTGGTGCTCAACGCTTTTCTGAGCATGACCAACTGGTGGCCGACGCCGTTTGTCGAGTTGGACAAGCGCATCGCCCCTGAATTCGTCCTGCTCTGGATCGCGCTGCTATTGCTGGTGTGGCGACGCGGGGTGCTTGGCTCGAGGTTGATTGCACTGCTCACCTGGGTCTATCTGCTGCTGGTGACCGGCCGCTATTTCGACACCACCACCCCGGCGCTCTTCGGACGCGATATCAATTTGTATTGGGACGCGTTGCAGATCCCGCGGGTGTTGTGGGTCACGCTCAAGAGCTATCCGCTGTGGATCGCGCTGCTAGTGCCTGCGGCTCTGCTGGCGCTGATCTGGCTGGTCTACCAGGCATTGCGCGTTTCGATCACGGTGGCCGCACGCGACGCGGCCCCCTATGCGCTGCGCAGCCGCTGGGCATTGCTGGTCACGGCCGCCGCCCTGATCCTCATCACGGCCAACTACGGCGGGGTGCGGGCCACCTGGCCGGTGGTGTCCAAGCCGGTGCTGCCGACCTATCTGCGGCAAGTCAACCTGCTCGTCACCTCGTTCGCCGCGCGCAAGCTTGACAGCGTGTTGCCGCCTTCGCCGCCGTTCCAGTCTGATCTTGCCGCGCTGGGCGGCGCTGACGTGGAGTTGTTTTTCCTGGAGTCGTACGGCATCGTCGCCTTCAACAAGCCGGCCGCTTACGCCCAACTCAAGCCCGCGCGCGATGCCCTGGCTGCGCAAATTGCCGCCAGCGGCAAGCAGGTGGTGTCCGCTTACGTACGCTCCACCACCTTTGGCGGCGGCTCCGAATTGGCGCATCTCGCGCTGCTGACGGGCATCGATACCGGCAATCCTTCCCTGCATGATGTGATGCTCACCACGAAGCGGCCCACGCTCATCAGCCTGTTTCGTGAGCGCGGCTACGAGACGCATGGCCTCTATCCGGCGCTGACCTGGGATTGGCCGGAAAAGGCGTTCTACGGTTTCGACAAATTCACCGACGCACGCGGCTTGGGCTACACCGGCCCCAAACTTGGCTACTGGAGCGTGCCCGACCAATTTGCATTGGCCCGCTACGCGCAACTGCATCCGCTCACGCCGGCCAGTCCGAAACGCTTGCTGTTTTTTGCCTCGATCACCAGTCACATGCCGTTTCATCCGGTGCCACCGTATCAGCCGGATTGGCAGAAGCTGCTATCCACGGCTCCGTTCGACGCCGCGCAGATGGCTAAAGTAGACGCCCAAAAAGTTGATTGGCTCAACATGTTTCCCGGTTACGTGGGCATGATGGAATACAACTATCAATGGCTGGCCGGCTATCTCGCGCAGCCCAGGGCGCGCGACAGTCTGCTCATTTTGCTGGGCGATCATCAACCCGCAGCCAACGTCACTGGCGAGGGTGCAAGCTGGGATGTGCCAGTGCATATCATCAGCGCGCACCCGGCGTTGTTGCAGCGCTTCCTCGCGCGCGGTTTCAAACCCGGCCTGGAGCCCACTCTGCCGCAGATTGGCGCGCTGTTTGATTTGACCAGCGTGCTGATGGAGGCGCTCGATTCAGGTGCTGCGACACCGGCACGCGTTGCCAGCCGGCCGTGAAACCATAAAACCATGACACCGTGGCGCAGCTGGCTCGCAACGGCATTGATCTGCATCGTGGCGCTGGCGCTGGCCGCCGCCGCGCGCCATGGGCTGATAGAACCCGCCAGCGTGAGCGCCCGCTGCGACGCGGGCGCAGCAGACGGCTGGTGCGTGGTGCGCGCGTGGACGATCCAGCTCTTTGTGCATCAGCGCATTGGCTGGGCCGCATTGGGCCTTGCAATCATCGCGTATGCCGGCCGATGGCGCAGTTTGGCGGGCGTGGCCTTGTTTGCAGCCTGCGCCGGTCTGCTGCTCTACACCGCCGAATTGTGCGCACCTGCCGCATTGCTTGCCCTGCTGGCGATGGTGCGAAAGCCCAAAACGATCGATCCGGCGAGCACGATCAAGAGCGCGCAAAAGACCAGCGCCTGAGCGTTGCGCCACCCTTCGATGCTGGCAACTTCCACCGCACATGCCGCCAAGACGCCCGCCAGGAGCCATTCTTCAGGACTTGGCCGATTCAGCGCGAGGCCGCCCGCGCGCCAAGCGAGCAGGCTGGCGGTGGGCGCCGCGAACCACCACCAGGGAAACGGCCGGTATCGCGCATCGGCGAGCAGGACAAGCGCAATGCTCGCGGCGCAGAATAAGACAGCGAGACGCAGCAGCGCGCCTGCGCGATTGAGCCCAAGCACCACGCGCGGCCGCAGGGAGGCGGTGGGCATCAGTTGCAGCGCCACCACCACGGTCAACGCAGCGCCGAGCGTGCCCAGCAACAGGCTGGTACACCATTCCCACGGCGTGCGATCCCACTGTTGCAGCGCCAGCGCCTGCACCGGGATGATTGCACCAAGCATCGCACCGGCCAAGGTCAGCGGCAACGGCACGGCGCCGAGCGCGGCCCCCAGCACTGCCCCAAGCACAGCGCCAATCAACGCACCGGCCAGCCCGCGCCACCAGCGCAGGTCTTCCACCACCGGCCCGCTCAGCGTGACCCGCGCCTGACCGAATTGATCGAATAGCCCCCAATAGCCGCCCATGGCACCCTCGAAAGCGCGTTTCCACGGCTGATCAAATGCCTCAATCAAGTTGTAGTCGAGCGGCGCCCTGGCCGTGCTGTACAGCAGTTCGCGCACAAAGCGGCTTTGCTCGACGCGCCCCGGCACCGCACCGGCGCGCTGCCGCCCGGCCGCGGGCCAGCCGGTTTCGCCGATCCAGACTGGCTGGTTGGCAAAGCGCTGCCGCAGCATGCCAGCCACGGCGTGCACGTGGGCCGCGGCATCGCCCACCGCCACCGGATCGTCTTCCCAATACGCCAGGATATGTGCAGTGACCACATCAACGTGGGCAGCGAGCGCAGCGTGACGCAGCCAAAACTCCCAGACATCGGCATAGGTCACCGGCACCGGCGAGTGCCGCCTCGCGTGGTCAAGATAGGTTGCCAGCTCGACCGGGAGCAGTTCACGGCGCAGCAGCACCTCGTTGCCGACGATCAGCAGTTCCACCGTGCCGTTGAACTGCCGCGCAAGGGCCAGGCCGCGTTCGAGCTCACGCCAGTTCTGGGCGGCATCCCGCGCCAGCCAGACGCCGAGTTTGACGCGCATGCCCAAGCGTGCCGCCACCGCCGGCAACGCATCCAGTCCCTGGCCCAATCCGTAGGTTCTAATACAGTTGGTGCGGGCTTTGAGGATCGTCAGGTCTTCCTCGATTTGTGCCGGTGTTACCACGGCGGGCGGGTTGAAAGGATTAATGTCAGGCCGGCGGAACGGCGCATAGGACACGCAAGGCAAGGCTTGCGCGGCAGCGGCCAGCGCCTGCAGATCGACGGTGCGCCCGCGCTGCACCCACCAGCCGAGGATCAACGCGAGCGCCAACCCCTGAATCAACAGGACTAGCCTAAGCCGGACAGAGGGAAGCTGCTGCATCGAAGGGTTGGGATAAGACCAGAACAAGCAATCCAGGACAGCAACGCCGAAAGCGACGATGTACCGGTTAACGCGGACGCGACCGGCCGCTTAGTGTGAGCGACGCAACGGGGCAAACTTGTGCATGTGGCGCAAACGTTGCTTGATCGAGTGTAGATGGAGGATGACAGAATTGGGCGCAACTGGTTGGCCGAACACATGATGACGCGAAAACCCAACCATGGGCCGGTGGCTGCAATTGACCGTGCGCCGCAACGCAGATTCGGCGTAGTGGCGCTGGCAGCCGCTGTGGCGCTGGCCAACTATGCAATCTGGGGATGGATTGGCTCGCCCATCGCCGCACCCGATGTGGTCAGCCCGCGCATCAGTGGTGTGGCATACGCCGCGTTTGGGCGCGCAGATGCACCCTGGGTTCGTCACACGAGTGCCGATACCCTGATGGCTGCCGATTTGAAGCAGCTCGCGGGCGTCACCGGCGCGATTCGAACCTACACTGCCGCGCAATTCCCCGATCTGCCCAGACTGGCCGCCAGCCAAGGCTTGCGACTCACCCTGGGCGCCTGGCTCAATCGCGACGACGCCAGCAGCCAGCGCGAAATCGCGGCCGCGATTGCTGCGGCGCGTACGCACAAAAACATCGTACGGCTGGTGGTGGGCAACGAAACCGTGCTCAAAGACATCTTCACGCCGCGCGAATTGACGCAGCATCTCCGGCGCGCGCGCGCCGCATCGCCGGTGCCGGTATCGACTGCGGAACCGTGGCACGTCTGGATCAAGCACCCGGAACTGGCCGCTGAAGTCGACTTCATTACGATTCACCTGCTGCCCTATTGGGAAGGGGTCGGCCTCGACACTGCAGTCGAGGAATCGTTCGAGCGTCTGGCGCGGGTGCGTGCGCGCTTCCCCGGCAAACCCATTGTGATCGGCGAGATCGGCTATCCGAGCCGGGGCGACGTCATCAAGCGCGCCGAGCCCTCGCCAGCCGCGCAAGCGGCGTTCGTGCGGCAGTTCGTGACGCGCGCGCAGCACGACAAACTCGACTACTTCCTGATGGAGGGCTACGACCAGCCCTGGAAGCAGCACGAAGAGGGCCGGGCCGGGCCCTACTGGGGTTTGTTTGACGCGGCGCGCCTGCCCAAATTCTCGTTCAGCGGGCCGATCGAACCAGACCCGTATTGGCGCGCCAAGGCGCTCGGCTCTTCCGCCGTGGGCCTGGTGTTTCTGCTCTGGTTCCTGACGCGGGTTGCCAACTTGCGCTTGCGCGCGCGCCTGGCCTTTGCGGCGGCGGCGCAGGGTGTGCTCTCGCTCGCCACGGTGTTGATCACCCTGCCGCTGCTGCACTACATGAACCCGGCGGACTGGGTGATGCTGGCGCTGTTGTGCGCCACCTCGCTGGTGATGATCGCCATCATGTTGACCCATCTGTTCGAGTTCGTCGAGCTGTTTTGGGACGGCAGCTTGCAGCGCCGCTTCGCGCCACAGCCCTTGCCCGCCGGCGTGCGCCAGCCGTTTGTGTCGATCCACCTGGCTTGTTGCAACGAGCCGCCGGAAATGGTGATCGCGACGATTGCGAGCCTGACCCGGCTCGACTATCGCGCGTTTGAAGTACTCGTCGTGGACAACAACACAGCCGATGCGGCGCGCTGGCAGCCGGTGCGCGACTATGTCGCCGGCCTGCCGCCGCAATGCGCGCAGGTCCGCTTTTTCCATTTGCCGGCATGGCCCGGTTTCAAAGCGGGCGCATTGAACTACGCGTTTTCACACATGGACGCGCGTGCTGAAGTGATCGCGGTGGTGGACGCCGACTATGTGGTGCGGCCCGAATGGCTGCAGTCTTTGGTAGGGCACTTCGAAGACCCGAAGGTCGGTATCGTGCAAGCGCCCCAGGCACACCGTGACTGGGGTGGCCAGCTGTTTCGCAAGATGATGAATTGGGAGTACGACGGTTTTTTCCGCATCGGCATGCACCACCGCAACGAGCGCGATGCCATCATCCAGCACGGCACCATGACCTTGATCCGCGCCAGCGCACTGCGTGACCACGGCCAGTGGTCGGAATGGTGCATGTGTGAAGACACCGAGCTCGGGCTGCGCCTGATGCGCCACGATTTGCGCACCGTCTATGTGGATCAGGTGATGGGCGAGGGGCTGACGCCGGACAGTTTTGCCGCATTCAAGAAACAGCGCCAGCGCTGGGCGCGCGGCGGCATGCAGATTGGCCGCGCGCATTGGCGCGCACTGTTCGGTACCGGCGCAAGCAAGGATGACGGCACAGCCCGGGCGGCAGGTTTTGCGAGCGGTGAGAGTGTGGCGACTGGCGCGAGCGCGCTCACGCTGGCACAGCGCTATCATTTTTTGGCCGGCTGGCTTCCCTGGATTGGCGATGCCCTGCACCTGGTCTTCGTTGCTGCCGCACTCATCTGGACTACGGGCATGCTCGCTTCGCCGCACTGGTTTTCATATCCGATCACCCTGCTGCTGTTGCCGCTGGCAGTTTTTTGCGTGGTCAAACTGGTGATCGGCCCGCTGCTGTATTGGCGGCGCGTGCCGTGCTCTGCGGGCGGCATTGCCGGCGCGGCAATTGCCGGCATGGGCTTGTCGCACGCCATCGCACGCGGCGTCCTGGCGGGCTTGTTCGGCGGTGCCGGCGTGTTTCAGATCACTGCAAAAGGCGGCGACGCGGTGCCGCCCGCAACGGTTGGTGCCTGGGGTGCAAGGGTTTCGGGCATGCTCGCGCCAGCACGCGAAGAGTTGCTGCTGTTGGTGGCGCTGTGGACAGCGATCGCCGCGGTCGGCGTCACGCGCAGCACCGGACACGTCGAATCCGCCGTCTGGATGGTGATGCTCGGGTTGCAGTCCCTGCCCTATCTGGCCGCGCTCATCTGCGCAGTCGCGGCAGCGCTGCCGGCGCGCAGCGTACCGGCAGGCGTCAGGTCCGGTGCCCGCTCCTGGGGCGGATCGCGCCTGCTGCAACGGCTGTCAAGGCACATCTGAACGAGGAAACTTTTATGTCTCATTCCATCTGCCGGGGTCTGGCCCCCTGGGTTGCTGCGCTGGGCATCGCCGTCGCCTCATTCGGTGCAGCTGCCGAACCCGGTGTCGCTGTGTCCGGCCAAACCTTGCTGGAAAATCTGCGCAAGGGCGGTTATGTTGTCTACTTCCGTCACACCAAAACGCTTCCGGAGCATGAGCATGAGGCAAAAATGCGGCGCGAAGGAAAATGGAATCTGGACGACTGCGCCACGCAACGCAACTTGAGTCCGGCTGGCATCGAGGAAGCACAGCGTCAACGCGATTGGGTGGTCAAACTGGGCATTCCGTTTGACAAGGTGTACGCCAGCCGCGCCTGCCGCACGCGCATCCATGCCCAAGCGATGTCGAAGGAGATCGAATTCGTCGAAGCCCTCACGCCGATGCGCAGTCGTGAGAAAGGCCTCGTGGTGCGGCGCATGCTCAATACCGCGCCCGCATCTGGCACCAACACCTTCCTGTTTGCGCATGGCGGCATTCTGTGGAACGCGACCGACTACGACAGCGAGGAGAGCGAGACCTTTGTGTTTCGCCCGGCAGCACCCGGCCAGCCGCCACAGCTGGTGGCCAGCGTCAAAATCAGCGATTGGGCCCTGCTGGCGGGCGGCGCGCCGTGTTGCGCACCGCGCCCCTACTGGAAGGGCACTGGCGAACCGCCGGTCGATTGATGCAGCGCAACTGGGACGGGTTACCGATGCCTGATGCCGGGTGACAGGTGCCCGGAAACTTGCGGCCCGCTGTTGCACCTGGGGTCTTGGCGCCCTGAGGTCGTGGCACCCTACACCCGTTGCGCACCCGGCCGGCCGGCTTCCACCACAAAGCTGGCCGCCGTCGTCAGGGCGGTCTGCGGTACGCGCGCGTTGTCGATCACCCGCAGGTGCGCCGTGGCGCGCTTGCCTTTGACCTCAAGCACGGTGTATCCGCGCTGGTCGCTTTTGCCAAAGACCACATGGGGATTGTCCTGCATCACGCGCTTGGTGCGCTCTTGTGACCAACTGGGGCTGGTGATGGAGGTGCCGACGATCTCGGTCGCCACCACCGGTGATTTCGCGTCATCAAAATCAAGCTTGAGGTCAGTCACATACGAGGCATGCACGTCGCCGCCGAGCGAGAGCACGTTCTTGCGTTGCGCCCAGGCTTCGAGCGCACGGCGGCGCGCAGCGGGGTAGCCGTCCCAACTGTCGTTCCACAGGCCATCGGCCGGCGCCGGTTCGGCTGCGCGCGGCTGCGACATGCGCATTTGCGCCATCAGGGATTGTTGGCCGACCAGATTGAAATGGGCTTGGCTGGCGGCGATCCCCTCGTTGAGCCACTGTTCCTGTGCGGCGCCTAGTAGACTCCATTGCGGGTTGACCCGCTCGGGGCAGGTGGCATCGCGGATGGTGCGCGAGCCGCCCTCATGCGGCGGGGTGCATACCTGGTGGTCACGGTATTGGCGTGCATCGAGTACGTGCAGATCGGCGGTCTTGCCCCAGTGATAGCGCCGGTACAGTTGGGCTTGCGCGCCCTGCGGGCGTTGCGCCCACCGCAATGGCATGTGTTCCCAGTAGGCACGATAGGCAGCTGCACGGCGCACCAGAAACGCCTCACCACGTCCGGATGACGCGCGATCATTGGCGTAGTCGTTTTCGACCTCGTGGTCATCCCAGGTCACGATCCACGGCAAGGCCGCGTGCGCGGCCTGCAGGTCAGCATCGGATTTGTAAAGTGCGTAGCGCGCGCGGTAATCATCGACGCTGAGGCAGGTGGTGCTACTGTGCTGGCGCACCCGGTTGGGCGTCATGCCGTATTCGTAAATGTAGTCACCTACGAACAGCACCAGATCGAGGTCCTCACGGGCCAGATGACGGTAGGCGCTGAAGTAACCATGTTCGTAGTTTTGACAGGAGGCGAGCGCCAGTTTCAGGGGGGCATCGCTGCTGCGCGGTGGCAAAGTGCGCGTGCGGCCGGTCGCGCTCACTGCATTGGCCGTGGTGAAGCGATACCAGTAGTGCGGGGGGGTGCTCGTTGTGTTGCGGGTATTGTGGGCACTGCCGGTTGTGCTGCTGGCTGTGGCGGTGGCACCAGCCAGGCCGCTGATCTCGACATGCACGCTGTGCGCAAACGCCGGCTCAGCCAATGTACTGCCGCGCTGCACGATGTGCCGGAACCCGGCATCCGTGGCCAACTCCCAGCCCACCAGTATGGGTGCATCTGGCAGAGGCTCACCAGCGGCGGCGGCCAGCAGGCGCGTCCACAACACAAAACCATCCACGGCCGGCGAGCCAGACGCCACTCCCAGACCGAAAGGATTGTGCTTGATCGTTTGCGCGGTCAACCGGCTGGCCGCTGCCGTCAATCCCGCAGCCCCTGCACCTTGCAGAAACACTCTCCGTTGCATGCTGAGGCGATCCTTATCCGGGTTGAGCCGCTCAATCAATGCAACCAACGGTGTCAATTGCACAGACATTGATTGTAGGCCGGCACTTTCCTCACCTGGTGCGGAATGGGCCGGCACATGCAACTCAGGGCTGGCAACTGCCGCTGCGCGCAATGCATCTGAACCCGCGCGCCGCCCGTAACGAATACGGAGTCTCCACTATCGCACTGGTTCCGCGCAACATGACGGCCTTGAATGTGTTGAACTTGCACCAATTTTTCCGCTTTCGGAGCCGCATTTGCGTCAGGCTGAAATTTCCCATTCTGCGTTCTCCTTGATTGGCAGCCGTCAGCCCAATTGCCATTGCGGCGCGCAACGGCTGGCGGGCGGGACAGCCAGCCACGGAGAGTGAGCCATGCCAGACCGCTACGGCCGCCCCTTCACCGCGCCCGAACACCGGGCAGTGTCAATCGCCAAATACCGTGACAAGGCCGCGGGCTACGACGCCTCGGCGCGGCGCACTTGGCAGATTCGCGTCCGCACCATCGCGCTTCTCCAATTGCAAACTGGTCAGCGCGTCATCGACGTGGGCTGCGGCACCGGCTTGAGCTTCGAACTGTTGCGCCATGCCGTTGGCGCGCACGGCGAGATTGCCGGTATCGAACATAGCCCCGACATGGCGGCGCTGGCGCGCGCGCGCATTGCTGCCGCCGGCTGGCGCAACGTGCGCGTGATCGAAGCGGCAGTCGAAGACGCGCAGTTACCTCCGGAAAATGCGCAGGGCAGCGCCAACAGCAACATCGCCCCCCTTGCCGATGCAGCCTTGTTTGACGCGGCCTTGTTCAACTACACCCACGACATCCTGCGCTCACCACAGGCAGTGGCCAACCTGATGCGCCAGCTCAAACCCGGTGCGCACATCGCGGTGGCGGGCATGAAGTACCCGCCCAAGTGGGCATGGCCGCTACGCTGGATTGCGCGCCGCCAAAACCAGTCATACAACGGCAACTACGCCGCGCTCGATGCGCCGTGGGACACACTGCTGCCGCATGTAGTCGAATTTTCGATGTGCAGCACGCTGTTTGGTACTGGCTACATTGCCCATTGCAGGCTGCCGCACCGGCATCACTGATGGCGCAGTCATGATTCAAGATGCAGCAATATCAACACCTCTGAGAGCCGCTCGCACCAACGGCTTTCACTCATCTACCCGCAACGCACAGCCAGGTCATTCGGCTGCGGCGCGGCGAATAGTGCGGCGGATTGACCGGCTCGTTGAGCCGCGGATATCTTCAGCGATACAAGCCACCGCCATCGATATCGATCATCATCCCGCTGAGGTAGGACGCGCGATCTGATGCGCAATAGACCACCGTGTCGGCCACTTCTTCCGCATGGGCGACGCGGCCGAACGGCATGTTGGCGAGCAATTCTTCCCAGCGCGACTCGTCACCAAAGGTGGTCTTGGCGCGCGCCTTGGTCAGCGTAATGATGCGGTCGGTGCGCGTCGCGGCCGGGTTGACGCCGAGCACGCGCACGCCGTGGTTGACCGACCCGGCACCGATGCCCTTGGTGAACGCATTGAGTGCCGCGTTGGCCGTCGCGCCGCAGATGTAGTCAAAGCTCGGCTTGACACCTGCCATGCCGATCACATTGACGATGACGCCGCTCTTACGCTGCATCATCGGCGTGAGCATTTCGCGCGTGAGGTTGATGTAGCCAAAGAGTTTGAGCTCCCACGACTCGCGCCAGCGCGCTTCGTCGATGGTCTCAATCGAGCCGCCGGGGATGGCACCGGCATTGTTGACCAGCACATCGGGCACGCCGGCCGCAGCCGCCAGCGCTTTTGCCGAGCCGGGCTTGGACAAGTCACACGCATGAATCGTGACGTCTACCTTGGCCACTTTCAAAATCTCTGCTTTCGCCTCGGCCAGCTTGGCCGCATCGCGCGAGGCGATGTGCAGATTGGCGCCTTCAGCAGCGAACGCTTTGGCGCACGCGAGGCCGATGCCTTTCGAGCCGCCGGTGATGAGGACTGACTTGCCTTTGAGACCTGTTTCCATTTTCTTCTCCCATTAAGCGGCAGGACTGACACTGCCAAACCAGTCGGCAATTTGCCGGCCTTGTACAAAAATCACGTCGTCGCGCGCCATCAACAAGTCGAGCATCTTGTGCAGATAGCCGATGCGGTGCGGTACCGAAATCAGATGGGGGTGCAGCCCGAGCGCCAATACGCGCGGCTGGCGTTTCAACTCACTATCAAACGCGGCCACCGTATCCACCAGACGCTGGTACATCTCGTTGGAAGAGTGCTTCTCCACCGCGTAGACGATGCTGTCGTTGATTTCCAGGTTGTAAGGCATCGCAATGAGCGGGCCGTGTTTGGTGGTCATCCAGTCGGGCAGATCATCGATCACCCAGTCGCATACGTAGTCGAGGCCGCAGGCCTTGAGGATGTCGGGCGTGTCATAGGTTTCGCGCAGGCCCGGCGAGAGCCAGCCGCGCGGGCGCTCGCCGGTGAAGTCGGCGATTTTTTCGAGGCAGGCCTTGATGAGCGCCGCTTCGCCGGTTCCAGCGTCACCCACCGCCTGGTTGAGCGATTTTTGATGCATGCCGTGGCCGATGAACTCCCACTTGGCGGCACGCATCGCTTCGGCGGCTTGCGGGTAGGCATCAATCACACCAGCGTTGCACGCCGTGCTGGCCGTTACGCCACGCGCAGCAAACGCATCGAAGATGCGCGGCATGCCGGCACGCATGCCGTAATCAGCCCAGGAAAAATTGGGCACGTCCGGTTCAGTTTCTTTGCCGTGCGGCGGCGTTACGATCTTGCGCGGCATCGGCTCAGTGAACTGCCAATGCTCGACGTTGACCACCAGGTGCACCATCAGCGGTTTGGCAATGCCTTTCACCATCATCGGTTTGAGGGGTGGGCGCTCGTTCGAGAGCCGGTACGGTACGCGCGGGTTGGCCATGTCAGTCCTCCGTCGATTCAATGCACGTCGTGTCAAGGCACATCAGATTAGTGCGCATCGTGCCGCATCTCCTGCATGATGCGTTTCTTGAAATCGTTGAAATGCTGGTCGGTCAGCGTATCGAGATTGCGCGGGCGCGGCAGATCGACCGGAATGCGTGACTGGATGCGTCCGGGGCGGGCACTCATCACATAGATGGTATCGGCCAGAAGGATCGCTTCGTCGATATCGTGGGTCACAAAAATCACCGTCTTGCGCAATTGCTGCCAGACGTCGAGCAACAGCTGCTGCATGGTCAGGCGCGTCTGCGCATCGAGCGCGCCGAAGGGCTCGTCCATGAGCAGCAACTTCGGCTCCATCAGGAGCACGCGCGCAATGCCAACGCGCTGCTTCATGCCACCCGAGAGTTGCACCGGCAGATGTTTGTGGAAGTTCTCCAGCCCCACGAGCTTCAGGGTGTCGCGCGCGCGCGCTTCGTACTGCGCCGGGTCCAGGCCCTGCACCTTTGGCCCGAACACAACGTTGTCCCACACGTTGAGCCACGGAAACAACGCCGCTTCCTGAAATACGACGGCGCGATCCGGGCCCGGCTGCGACACCGGGCCACCATACACCGACAAGGCGCCACCGGTCACGCCTTCGAATCCGGCCACCATGTTGAGCAAAGTCGATTTGCCGCAGCCGGAGGGGCCGAGCAAGGCTGCGAATTCGCCATCGGCAATCGTCAAGTCAATCTTCGACAAGGCAGTCACCGGGTTGTCGCCCGGATAGACCTTGTCTACGGCAGACAGTTCGATAGCCGTCGTCATCAGTGACTCTGCAGGCGCCGCCAGGTCAGCACGCGCCCTTCGACGAATACCACGAGGCGGTCGGAGAGATAACCCATCAGACCAATCGACACCATGTCGGCGATCACCACATCCATGCGGCCGACGTAATAGGCGTCCCACAACACGTAACCGAGGCCCGATTTCACCGCCACCATTTCAGCCACGATCACCGCTGTCCAGGCTATCCCCAAGCCGATCCGCAGGCCGGTGAATACCGACGGCAGGGCCGCCGGCAGGATCACGCGCCGCAGCAGCTGCCATTTGCCGGCACCCATCATCAGCGCCGCGCGCACCAGGTTTTTGTCGACGTCGCGCGCGCCCTGCGTGGTATTGACCACGATCGGATAAAACGCGCCGAGGGTGATCAGAAAGATCGCGCCAAAATCCTTGATGCCGAACAACGCAATCGAGAACGGCAGCCACGCCGTGATCGGAATCGGCCGCAGCCACTGGATCGAGGGGTCCACCAGTTGCGCAGCGATGCGGCTCCATCCGATCAGCACACCCATCGGCACGCCGACCAGAATCGCCAGCAAATAGCCTTGCCCCACCCGCTGGGTCGAGAACACCAGGTTGCTCCACCAGGTGCCGCTGTAGGGATTGAGCGTAAACCCCCCGGCGCCAAACGCCCAGACCTTCCAGGCCTCGGCCACTTTCAGGGGCGTGGGAATCACGCCCTCGACCAGAAAGCCGTACGAGCCCAGCCATTGCCACAGAGCAATGCAGACGACCGGCAGGAGCAGCGCCAGCACGGCACGACGGCCGCCGCGCTGGAAGCCCGGGGCACCCAAGGCAAGCGAGGACATCAACAATCAGTCAGCGGCAGCCACCACACACGATTCATTTGGCGCCGACGTTGCGTGCGAATGACCCATCCCAATAGTCGCCAATCTCGGCGCTGACGTCTTTCTGGATCACGCCGAGTTTGTGGAAAGCCGCCGCTTGCCGCTTGATCTGATCCACCGACACCACGCCGCCGAGCTTGATCGGGGTGGCTACTGCCTTGGCCATCGGCATTTCAAGACCGGTGAACTTGGCTACCGCTTCAGCGAACTTCTCCGGTGACGCAGCCAGCTGTTCCATGGCGTTGACGTAGGCCCAGACAAAACGCTCAACCGCGGCGCGATTCTTGGCAACGGCGTCCCGCGAGGCGGCGAGCACGCCGAGTTCGGCGCCGACCGACTGCGACTGGCTGTATTCAAGATTCTTGGCGAAGAATCCGTAGCCTTCATTGACCGGGATGGTTTCGAACGGTTCCCAGGTCACGATGGCATCGACTTCGCCTTTTTTGAGCGCCTGGTTGAAGTTCGCACCACCGCCCTGGATTTTGACTTCGGTAAAGCTGTTGTAGGGCACGTTCTTCTCGACCATGGTCGCGGCGAACTGGAACCACACTGCGGAGCCAGGGGCAATGCCGATTTTCTTGCCGGCCACGTCGGCCCAGGAATCGAACTTGGCGCCGTTGCGGGCAATCACGTATTTGAGAGAAGAACCAACGCCCATGATGCCGACCATCGCCTTCGAGCCTTGTGAGAGCGCAATCGCCAGATCGGCCGGTCCGACGCTGGCGACGTCGAGCGAACCGGCCAGCATCGCGGTGCGCGCATCGGCATAGCGCGCGAACTCGACCAATTTGATCTCCACATTCATTTTCTTGAGGTCATCGGCAATCTGCACCATCGGCACCAGATGGCCCACCTTTTGATAACCCACCGTCAGAACCACCGGCGCCGGCAGCGCCGCAGGGCGCGGACCGACCGCCGCGGCGGCAAACGACACCGTTGCGGCGATTGCCGCCAAGCCAAAACGAATCGTGGTCTTCATGTGCAACTCCTCATCAGAAGGAACAGGAACGGGTAACAGGTAGCAGGTGCATTGGGCGAAGGCCGTGTTTTAACACGCTAGGCGGCCAACGCGCGGCGCTCCGCCGAATGCGGCGGTAAACGCGAAGCAAAATTCGCACCGCGCACGCTCCAGTCTGCATGATGCGCCCGGAAGCCGCGTGTCACATCCCGTTGCGGCTCCGCCCGGCAGGCCAAGTCGACAACGCGGGCAACCGAAGACGCGCCGTTCTTTCGCGCATTTAGGTTGGCATAACCGGCGACAGCAGCTGGTGACTTAAAACTGCTCCTCAGCCAACGCCAACACCCCTTCCGCCCCACCGACAATTCCCGCACGCAACGCTACCGCGCGCGGCAGGATGTGATCGGCGTAAAAGCGTGCGGTCTTGATCTTGGTGGCGTAAAACGGATCCTTGTCGCCGCCCTCGATCTTCGCCTGCGCGACCAGTGCGGCACGCGCCATGTTCCAGCCGCCGATTACCGTGCCGGCCAGCATCAGATAGGGCACGCTGCCGGCGTAAACCGCGCGGATGTCGGTCTTGGCGTGGGTGGCCACATAATCGACTGCCTCTTCGAACGCCTTGCTGGCCAGCATCAGGCTGTCGCGCAGGGCGGCGAAGTCGGCGCGCATCTGCGCCGTGAAATTGGGCGGTGCCTTGGTGGCAAGATCGATGCTGGCAAAGCGCGCCAGCTCGCCCTCGGTCTTGCGGATTTGCGCAAGGATGGCGCGTGCGGTTTTGCCGCCGTCGCGCGCGGTCTTGCGGCCGACCAGGTCGTTGGCCTGGATTGCGGTGGTGCCCTCGTAAATCGTGAGGATGCGCGCGTCGCGGTAATACTGGGCTGCGCCGGTCTCTTCGATGAAGCCCATGCCACCGTGCACCTGCACACAAAGCGATGCAGCCTCCAGACTCATCTCGGTCGAAAAGCCCTTTACCACGGGCACCATGTATTCGTAGAAAGCCTGGTTGTCGGCACGCACCGCCTTGTCGGGGTGGTGGTGCGCCGCGTCGGAGGCGGCCGCTGCCACGTAGGCAGTCGCACGCGCGGCTTCGGTGAGGGCGCGCATGGTCATCAGCATGCGCCGCACGTCGGGGTGATGGATGATGGTGACCGCTGCCGCTGAGCCTTCCACCGCGCGGCTTTGCACGCGGTCTTTGGCGAAGACCACCGCTTTTTGATAGGCGCGCTCGGCAATGGCGATGCCCTGCATGCCGACCGCGAAGCGCGCCGCATTCATCATGATGAACATGTATTCGAGGCCGCGATTTTCTTCGCCAACGAGGTAGCCGACTGCGCCGGCGGATCCATCACCCCCCTTGCCTACCTCGCCCTTGCCGTCGCCAAACACCAGCACCGCCGTGGGGCTGGCATTGATGCCGAGCTTGTGCTCGATGGATGCGCAGAACACGTCGTTGCGCTTGCCCAGCGAGCCGTCCGCGTTCACCAGGAACTTGGGCACGATGAACAGCGAAATGCCCTTCACACCCTCGGGCGCCGTGGGCGTGCGCGCGAGCACGAGATGCACGATGTTCTCGGCCATGTCGTGCTCGCCGTAGGTGATGAAAATTTTCTGGCCGGTGATGCGGTAACTGCCCGCCTCTGCGCCACCTTGCGGCACCGCGCGTGACCGCACCAGCGAAAGATCGGAGCCCGCCTGCGGCTCGGTCAAGTTCATGGTACCGGTCCACTTGCCCGCAATCATGTTGGTCAAATAAGTGGCGCGCTGCTGCTCGGTGCCGGTGAGCAGGATGGCTTCGATCGCGCCATCCGAGAGCAGCGGGCACAGCGCGAACGACATGTTGGCACTGTTGATCATTTCGATGCCGGTGGTCGCCACCAGCTTGGGCAAGCCCTGGCCGCCAAAGTCAGCCGGGTGGTGCAAGCCCTGCCAGCCGCCTTCGCCGAATTGCTTGAATGCCTCCTTGAAGCCCTTGGGCGTCGTTACGGTGCCATCGGCATTGCGCACGCTGTGCTCGACGTTGCCGCTCCAGTTGAGCGGAGCGAGCACCTCACCACAAAATTTCGCGTTCTCTTCGAGGATGGCATCGACCGTGTCTTCGGTCGCGTCCTCGCACCCCGGCAACTGGTTGATGGTGGCGAGACCCGCCAACTCCTTGATGACGAACTTCATGTCTTTGACGGGTGCGGCGTAGCTCATGAGTCACTCCATTGCATCGAACAGCATCAGATAAAAAAAGGGCGCTTCGTGTGCGCCCCTTTGCTGGTGGTATCAGCGTGTTTGCAGTCAGCCCAGCTCAGCCACCAACTCGGGCACCAGCGTAAACAAATCACCCACGATGCCGTAATCGGCCACCGAAAAAATCGGCGCTTCGGCATCCTTGTTGATGGCGACGATCACCTTGGAATCCTTCATGCCCGCGAGGTGCTGGATCGCGCCCGAGATGCCGACCGCGATGTACAGATTGGGCGCGACGATCTTGCCGGTCTGCCCGACCTGCCAGTCGTTTGGCACAAAGCCCGCATCCACTGCTGCGCGCGAGGCGCCCATGGCTGCGCCGAGCTTGTCGGCCAGCGGTTCGAGAATCTTGAAGTTGTCGCCCGATCCCATGCCACGCCCGCCTGACACGATGATCTTGGCCCCCGCCAGTTCGGGGCGCTCTGACTTGGCGACTTCACGACCGACAAAAGCGGAGATGCCCGCATCGCCTTGTGCCGCAACGGTTTCCACGGTGGCGCTGCCGCCGCTGGCGGGCGCACCATCAAACCCGGTGGTGCGCACCGTGATGATTTTTTTCGCATCCGCCGATTGCACCGTGGCCAGCGCATTGCCGGCGTAGATCGGGCGCACGAAGGTGTCGGGCGACTCAACCGAGATGATTTCGGAAATTTGCTGGCAGTCGAGCAGCGCGGCAACGCGCGGCAGGATGTTCTTGCCGTTGGCGGTGGCGGCGGTGAGGATGTGCGAATAGGCCCCAGCCATGGCGACCACTTGCGCAGCGACGTTCTCGGCAAGTGCATCGGCGAATTGCGGCGCATCCGCGACCAGCACTTTGGCAACGCCGGCGATTTGTGCGGCGGCTTGCGCGGCAGCGGCGCAATTGCTGCCGGCCACCAGAACATGCACATCGCCGCCACATTTCACAGCGGCGGTAACGGTATTGAGCGTCGCGCCCTTCAAGGACGCGTTGTCGTGTTCAGCTACAACGATTGATGCCATGTCAGATCACCTTCGCTTCGTTTTTCAGTTTATCGACCAGCGTCTTGATATCGGGCACCTTGATGCCGGCGCTGCGCTTGGGTGGTTCGGTGACCTTGAGAGTCTTCAAG
>JANPAR010000164.1:0-21165 GCA_031430015.1 Burkholderiales bacterium | reverse complement strand
CCAACACGGCGTGGCGCCGTTTTCGCGATGCGAACTGCGCGTTCTACGCCGTGTTGGGTTCATCAAGCGCTTTTTTCTCGTTGGCGGACAGGTTCTTGGCAGCGCGCCCGGCCGAGCTGTTCATGCGGCTTTCCTGGCGCTTCACCTCAGCGGTCAGGCAACCGAGGATGGCAGGCAGGTCTTCCTGCTTCTTGGCTTCCATCGCCTCTTTAGTGCGCTTGACGCAATCGCGAAACTCGGTCGTCATCGGATCCTGCTGCTGCGGGGCTGCCGCGCCGGCGGGGGCTGATGCCGGTGCCGGGGCAGACGTGCCCGGTGCAGCGCCGCCCTCGGGCAATCTGAGTTGAGCGAAGGCGCAGTTGGCGGACAGTGCGCCGCAGGCGATAGCGGCGATGGACTGGACGAGGACGTATGGCATGCGGTTCATGGTGCTTCCTAGGTAGATGATGTGTAAAACAGGAGATCGCGAACACCGTGGCCGAGTTTCAGGCCGCGGGTTTCGAACTTGGTGACGGGTCGATGCGCGGGGCGCGGAGCGAAATTTTCCGTGCCGTTGGCCAGCAAAGGCTCGGAAGATAACACTTCGAGCATGGATTCGGCGTAGGGTTCCCAGTCGGTCGCGAAGTGGAGATAGCCGCCCGGCGCGAGGCGCGAGGCGAGCAGTTTGACGAAGGCCGGCTGCACGATGCGGCGCTTGTGATGGCGCGCCTTGGGCCAGGGGTCGGGGAAAAATAGATGCACACCGGCGAGCGACTGCGGCGCGATCATGTGCTCCACAACTTCCACCGCATCGTGGCGGATCACGCGCAGGTTGGTGAGCTGTTGTTGCTCGATCAGTTTGAGCAGCGCGCCAACGCCGGGTGCGTGCACTTCGACGCCGATAAAGTTTTTGTCTGGCAACGCTGCGGCAATCTGCGCGGTGGTCTCGCCCATGCCGCAGCCGATTTCGAGAATCAGCGGCGCGCTGCGGCCAAAGGCGGCGCTGTAGTCGAGCGCGGCCTCGGAAAATGCAATGCCATAGCGCGGCATCAAGGTGTCGAAGGCGTGATGCTGCGCCGGCGACATGCGGCCCTGCCGCAGCACAAAGCTGCGGATCGACTGCGTGGTGAGGTGCGGTGGAGCTGCGGTCATGCGCCGATCATGCCGCCCGTGGGCGACGAGGGCGCGGCCGAATACAGCTTGCGCGGCATGCGTCCGGCGAGGAAGGCTTCGCGCCCGGCCTGCACCGCCTTGTTCATCGCGCTCGCCATCAGCACCGGGTTTTTCGCGGCGGCAATCGCGGTGTTCATCAGCACGCCATCGCAGCCCAGCTCCATCGCAATGGCCGCATCAGACGCTGTGCCGACACCGGCGTCGACAATGACGGGCACCGAAGCCTTCTCTATGATGAGCGACAGGTTCCACGGATTGAGGATGCCCATGCCCGAGCCGATCAGCGACGCGAGCGGCATCACGGCGACGCAGCCAATCTCTTCGAGCTGCTTGGCCATGATCGGGTCGTCGCTGCAATAGACCATGACGTGAAAGCCGTCGGCCACCAAGGTCTTGGCGGCGGCCAGGGTCTCGGTCATGTTCGGATAGAGCGTGTGCGCATCGCCCAGCACTTCGAGCTTGACCAGCGCGTGGCCGTCGAGCAGTTCGCGCGCAAGGCGCAGTGTGCGCACGGCGTCATCAGCCGTGTAGCAGCCGGCGGTGTTGGGCAAATAGGTAAAGACGGACGGTGGCACGAAGTCGAGCAGAGAGGGCGCGCCAGCGTCCTGGCCAATGTTGGTGCGGCGGATCGCCACGGTGACAATTTGAGTACCTGACGCATCGAGCGCGGCACGCGTCTCGGCGAAGTCTTGGTACTTGCCGGTACCCACCAGAAGCCGCGAGGCGTAAACCTTGCCGGCCACTTCGAAAGGTTTGTCGTTGATCTGCATGTCCATGCTGTGTTGCTCCTGTTCAGCCGCCACCGACAGCCACCACGATTTCCAGCTTGTCCCCGGCGTGGAGCGAGGTGGTGCCGTGTTGACTCTTGGGCACGATGCCGCCATTGCGCTCGACCGCTAGGCGCTTGCCGGTGAGTTGCATCGCGTCGAGTAACGCCGCCACGGTCGCGCCGGGTGCGATGCTGCGCGCTTCGCCGTTTACTGTTACTTCAATCATCAGGGTTGAGCCAGGCGCTGCACGGTTGCACGCAGCACGGCGGAGAGGGCGGGTTTGCTAGAATGCCAGCCTGCATTTTATCGGATGCGTTCACCGCGCTCTCGGGCAAACATCAGGGCAAATATCAGAGAAATCTCAAGCAGCACGCGGGTGTAGCTCAATGGCAGAGCAGAAGCTTCCCAAGCTTACGACGAGGGTTCGATTCCCTTCACCCGCTCCAAATGAAAATGCCCCGCAGTGCGGGGCATTTTTTTCGGGATCGCCCGAATCCATTTGCTGCGGGCGGCACCTGGCGGTGCCGCCTTCGGCATCACGCCGCGATTTTGCTGACGGCTTTATTGGCGAACGAAAAGCTTGCCATCGTGTGCTCGGCGACGCGGTGCCACTGCAGCTGGTCATCGCGAAATTTGAGCCACGATACGTAAATCTTCTTGAACGCCGGATTTTTCGCCGCTTCATCGTCATACATCGAGTAGGCAGCGGTTTGTGCGGCCTTGAGGATGTCGGTGCTGAATGAATGCAGCTTGACGCCGTTGGCCAGAAGGCGCTTCAAGGCAATCGGGTTTTTGGCGTCGTATTCGGCCATCATGTCGGTATTGACCGCGTAGGCGGCAGCCTCGAAGGCGGCCTGGTATTCCTTGGGCAGCTTCTCCCACTCCTTGAGGCCGACATAGAAGGAGTAGGCCGAGTTCGGCTCCCACCAGCCCGGCGTGTAGTAATTCTTCACCACTTTGTAGAAACCGAGTTTTTCGTCGTCATAGGGGCCGACCCACTCGGCGGCGTCGATTGTGCCTTTTTCGAGCGCGGGGTAGATGTCGCCGCCGGCGATCAGTTGCGGCACTGCGCCGAGCTTGGCAAACACCTCGCCGCCGAGACCGGCGATGCGGATCTTGAGGCCCTTGAGGTCGGCCACGGTCTTGACTTCCTTGCGGAACCAGCCGCCCATTTGCGCACCGGTATTGCCGCCGGGGAACGAGGCGATGTTGAAGTCCTTGAGAAAGTCGCCGACCAACTCCTTGCCGCCGCCGTAGTACATCCAGGCGTTTTGCTGGCGCTGGTTGATGCCGAAAGGCACCGTGGTCTCGAACGCGAAGGCCTTGTTCTTGCCGATGTAGTAGTAGCTGTTGGTGTGGCCGCATTCAACGGTGCCGTTTTGCACGGCGTCTGCTACTTGCAGGCCGGGCACGATTTCGCCGGCCGCGAACACCTGAATCTGAAACTTGCCGCCGGTGAGGGCAGCAACGCGCTTGGCCAGCAGGTCGGCACCACCGAACACGGTGTCGAGGGATTTCGGATAGCTCGACGCGAGGCGCCATTTCACGGTGGGAGTGGTTTGCGCAATGGCGGGGAAACCGAAGGTTGCGGCGGCGGCACCGGTAGCGGCTGAGGCACCGGTCAAAAATTGTCTGCGGGATGCAGTCATGCTGGCTCCTGAAGAAGAGGGGAAGGCAGAGAGTAGTCTCTGGTTTGCTTACAGCAGCAAGCGTGCCAACGGGCCGGCCGGCTACGCTGCGGGCACGGATGTGCGCAGATCAAGACAATGCCACGGGGATGTCTTCCTTCATGGTGCATGCATCGGAAAAACGCCCCGTCATGAGGCTTGATGCAGATCAAGTCTCAAGCCAACTACCCATCGAGCCGCTTTTGAAACACCAATCCCGCATGCTCGCGCAGCGCGTGAAAATGAATCTTGTCCCACATGCCTTCGATGGCGCGCAGCTCGGTGTGATGCGCTGCCAAAAAGGTCGGCGCATCGACCGCGTCCCACATCACGCGATGCGAGTTGGCATCGATGAAGCGCTTTAGCTCGGCCGGCTCATCCGCAGTGACCCAGCGCGCCAAGTGATAGCGTGACGGTGCCATGCGCGCTGCCGCGCCGTACTCATGCGCGAGGCGGTGCGCGACTACTTCAAATTGCAGGTTGCCGACGGCACCCAACAGCAGCATGCCGCCATCCTGCGGGCGGAACACCTGGATCGCGCCTTCTTCGCCGAGCTGGGTGAGACCATTGCGCAACTGCTTGCTCTTCATCGGGTCAACCATCTCGACGGTCTGGAACAACTCCGGCGCGAAAAACGGCAGGCCGGTAAATTGCAAGTCCTCGCCTTCGGTCAGCGTATCGCCTAGTTGCAGCAGGCCGTGATTCGGAATGCCGATGATGTCGCCGGCGTAGGCGTCTTCGACCAGCTCGCGGCGCTGCGACAAAAACGTGACCACGGTATTGGTGCGAATTTCCTTGCCGGTGCGGCAAATCTTGAGCTTCATGCCACGCTCGAAGTGCCCTGCGCACATGCGCACGAAGGCGATGCGGTCGCGGTGCGCCGGGTCCATGTTGGCTTGAATCTTGAACACCACGCCGGCGAATTTTTCTTCGGTGGGTTCGACCTTGCGCTGAATCGCCGTGCGTGCAATCGGCGCGGGTGCGAGATCGACCAGCGCATCGAGCACTTCGCGCACGCCGAAGTTGTTGATCGCCGAGCCGAAGAACACCGGCGACTGGCGGCCTGCGACGAAGGCATCGCGGTCAAACGCGGGCGACGCGCCGGTGATGAGTTCGATCTCGTTTCTGGCCTGCTCGCAGGCGGCCCCGAAACGTTCGGCGATTTCCGGGTTATGGATGCCTTCGATCACGCCATCATCGTCACGCACACGGTCTTCGCCAGCGGTGAAAATGCGCATGCGGTCACGCTTCAAATCGAATACGCCGCCGAAGCTCTTGCCCATCCCCACCGGCCACGTGAAGGGCGCCACCGGCATGCCGAGCACGCGCTCGATTTCGTCGAGCAGATCAAGTGGGTCTTTGACCTCGCGGTCCATCTTGTTGATGAAAGTGAGGATCGGCGTATTGCGCGCGCGGCAGACTTCGATCAGGCGCAGGGTTTGTGCCTCGACACCGTTGGCCGCGTCGATCACCATCAGCGCCGCATCGACGGCGGTGAGCACGCGATAAGTGTCTTCCGAAAAATCGGCGTGGCCGGGCGTGTCGAGCAGGTTGATGATGCAGTCGCGGTATTCGAGCTGCATCACCGAACTCGCCACTGAAATGCCGCGCTGCTTTTCAATTTCCATCCAGTCGGAGGTGGCGTGGCGCGAGGCCTTGCGCGCCTTCACGCTGCCGGCAATGAAAATCGCGCCGCCGAACAGCAGCAACTTCTCGGTCAGCGTGGTCTTGCCCGCGTCCGGGTGAGAAATGATGGCGAAGGTGCGGCGGCGTTTGACTTCCGACGCGATGGGGCTGCTTGACATGCTGGGGTAGGTCCTAACACTGGAGGGGCTGCGCGATCACGCAGGAGCAGCGCGCCTGCATCGATCGGATGCCGGAACGCCGGAGCTGCATCGCAGGGCGGCGGGGCGCGTTGATGGAAACAGCCCGTGCTCAACCGCGGCACCAGGCCAGGCAAACTCACTGCAACGCAGCGAGGCGCATTTTAGCGTGTGGCCTTGCCGCAGGCACTCAATCGACCACTGCTCCGCTGCGCTTGATCACCGGCGTCCAGCGCTTCAACTCCTCCTGCATGTAAGCCGCGAACTCGGCGGGCGTGCCGGGTTGCGGCTCCATGTACTGCGCGCGCAGCTTTTCGGCGGTGGCGGGGTCTTTCATCGCGGCGACAAACTCGCGATTGAGACGCTCGATGATCGCAGGTGGTGTTCTCGCGGGTGCGACGAGGCCGATCCATGCGCTGGCCACCACATCGAGTACGCCGGTTTCCTTGAACGTGGGAATGTTCGGCAGCAGCGGCGAGCGCTGTGGCGTCGAAATCGCCAGCACCTTGAGGCGTCCGGTGGCCACATGCGGCATGATCGCCAGAGGCGCGAGCGACGCGATCTGCGTGTCCCCCGCGATCAGTCCGGTGACCGCAGCGGGCGACGAGGTGTAGGGGATGTGAACCACAAACGTGCCAGTGAGTGACTTGATCAATTCCATCGACAGATGTGACAGGCTGCCTGCGCCGATCGATGCGTAGTTGTATTTGCCGGGGTTTTTCCTCAGCAACGCAAACAGCTCGGGCATGCTGTTGACACCAAGCGATGGCGACACCGCGATCACATTGGGTTGATGCACGCCGAAGGTGATCGGTGCAAGATCAGTGAACGGGTTGTAGGGCATTTTTTTGTACAACACCGTGTTGTTCACGAGTGGCCCAGTGATCGATGCGCCCATCGTGTAGCCATCGGGCGCGGCCTTGGCCACTGCGTCGGTGCCGGTGTTGCCGCCGGCACCGGGGCGGTTGTCGATCACCACTGGCTGCTTCAATCCCACGGCCGCTTTTTCGCCAACGATGCGCGCGAACACGTCGGGTGTTGACCCGGCGGCGAAGGGCACGACTATGCGGATTGGGCGATTCGGGTAGTCCTGCGCGTGCGCCGCAAACGAATGCAACGCGGCCAGCAGGGCGATGGCACCAAGGCGAATTTTCACAGCGTGTCTCCAGTCATTGTGCAAGTACTTCGGTCTGCGCAAAATAGGATTGCTCGTTGGCGATGAACGCGGCGACCAGCGCGCGATAGGCGGCCTCGGCCACATCGGGCAATGCTTCGAAGCCGCGATTATGCTTGTCTGCCAGAGTGCGCACCTTGGCAAACACCTCGGCCTGACGCGCCGGCGCGCTCACCTGAAAAGCGTCGCGCTTGAACCGCGTGGCATCTTTCACATACATCGCACGCTCGGCGATCAGCGCGACGATCTGGTCATCGAGGCGGTCGATGTTGGCGCGCACCTCGGCGAGCGTTGCCGCCAGCGGGCGATAGGCGGGGTCAGTGAAACGGCGCACGGGAGCGGTGCTGGTTGCGGGTTCAATGTTCATGGTGTTGTCCTGGTACATGCCGCAGAAGGAATCGGCGGGCCCCACGTGCCGCAGAGCGGAATCACTTCGGCAAGGCCGCCTTGATCGTCGCGTAATCCACCGGCAGCGGCGGCGCATTGCGTGCCGCTTCGGGCAAAGCCTTGATTGCCGCATCGATAGCAGTGAAGCGCTCTTCACTGCCCGGATGCGTCGAGAGAAATCCGAGATCGAGCTTCTCTTGCGCGGCCATCTTGCGAAAGAAAGCAGCCATGCCTTGTGGTGCAAGACCCGCTCCCACCAAGGCTTTTAGGCCTTCTGTATCGGCCTCCAACTCGTGGTCGCGCGAAAACTTGAGGCCCACCAGATCGCCGCCGAGCGAGGCCAGGCCGCCGAGGTCACCAAACACCAGACTGACAGTGGCAGCCAGACCAAGCGATTTGGCCATGGCCTTGAGGCTGTGGCGTTTCTCCACGTGCATGACTTCATGCGCGAGCACGCCCGCCACTTCTTCGGCGCTTGACGCAAGATTGAGCAGGCCCGAGTGCATCACCACAAAGCCGCCGGGCATCGCGTAAGCGTTGACCACCTTGTCGTCGGCAACGTAGAACTCGTATTTGTAGGGTGACCCTTTGCTTAACTTCGCGCCGATTTCCCGCACCATCTCCAGCGGCTTGCCTTCCACCAGTTTGAGCTTCGCTTTTTGCTGCGCAAACACCATCTCACCGAGCTTGCGTTCCTGCTCGGGGGGAATATGTGACACCGCCCAGGCTGCGACGCGGTCGTGCTGCCAGATCACTGCCACAAGCGCGAGGAGGGGCAGCACAAAGGTGGTCCACACCAGCGCATGGATCCACGCGCGGGTCGCGCCGTCGCCGCGCGCACGGGTGACCGCTGCTGCGCCCTTGGCAGTCTTGGCAAGAGCCGCCACAGCGTTGATCGCCGTCTTGTCTGTCAACCCAATCGTATAGCGGCCGGCGCGGCCGCTCCAGGCGAGGCTCAGTTGCGAGCCGTCCCAGCCGCCGCGCGTGAGCGTGATGTCCGTCCAGGGCGGCGCACCGTCGAAATCGTCAGGTGTGACGACGCGCATGCCGTAATCCGAAATCTCGAACTCGGTTTTGCTGCCCGCACCGGCGAAGCCGGGGCCGAAAGCCTGACCGCTCAGGCGTTGCATACAGCAGCAGCGTCAGCGGACCAGGGATCCCGTTTAGTCATCATCCCCGCCGAAGATGCCGCCACCACCGCTGCCGCCCAACAGGCTGCCGCCCGATCCACGCGGCGCAGCAGCAAAGATGCGCGACGCGAGACGCGAGAACGGCAGCGACTGCAGGATGATCGTGCCGGGACCGGTGAGGGTCGCAAAGAACAGCCCTTCGCCGCCGAATAGCGCGGTCTTGATCCCCGGCACCATCTGGATGTCGTAATCCACCGAGGGTTGCAGACCGACCAGGCAGCCGGTGTCCACACGCAAGGTCTCGCCTGCAGCAAGATCACGCTTGTGCATGGTGCCGCCCGCGTGCAGGAAAGCGAGGCCATCGCCTTCGAGCTTTTGCATGATGAAGCCCTCGCCGCCAAAAAAGCCCGCGCCGAGTTTTTTCTGGAACGCGATGCCGAGCGCTACACCCTTGGCCGCGCACAAAAACGCATCCTTCTGGCAGATGAAGGTGCCGCCAATTTTGGCGAGGTCAATCGGAATGATCTTGCCCGGATACGGCGCGCCGAACGCGACCTTGCGTTTGACCGAACCTTTGTTGGTGTAGACCGTGGTGAACAGTGACTCGCCGGTCAACAGACGTTTGCCTGCGCCAAGCACCTTGCCGAAAAACCCCGACTGCTGCGCCGAGCCATCGCCAAAGATGGTCTCCATCGCAATGTCGGGTTCCATGTAAAACATGCTGCCCGCTTCGCCCACGGCCGCTTCGTTCGGGTCAAGATCGACCTCGACAAACTGCATTTCTGCACCGTAAACCTTGTAATCGATGACATCCATTGCCATGCGTCTTCTCCAAATAAACAAGCGGGTTTTGAGAGGGGCGAAAGCTATAATCGCGGCGATTTTACCCGCCCCTCTGCTGCGTCACGCGAACCCGGATTCACCTGCCTGTCATCATGGTCAGGTAAGGGCGTGTACGACGCGAAAGTGATTCACTTGAACGTTTTTTACGAAGAAGACGGCGGCTTCAAAGTTGGCCACGTGATGGCTGAGAACGATGCCTCGTATCAGGTCGAGGCCGCCCACGGCAAGCGCTCCAAGATCAAGGCGGCCAATGTGCTGCTCAAATTCGAGCGTCCCGCGCTCGCCGAATTTTTGCCTCTGGCGGAAGCCGAGGCCGCAGAACTGGACCTCGATTTTCTCTGGGAAGTCGCGCCTAAAGATGAGTTTGGCTTTGAGGCCATGGCCAGCGAATACTATGGCCGCGCGCCGGCACCGGTGGAGTCCGCGGCGCTCATCATGCGCCTGCACGGCGCACCGATGTATTTCCACAAGAAGGGCCGCGGCCGCTACAAGGCCGCGCCGGAAGACGCGCTGAAGGCGGCGCTCGCGTCGATCGAGCGCAAGAAGCGCGAAGCCGAATTGCAGGCGCGCTATGTCGCACAGTTGGTGCGCTTCGAAGTGCCTGAAGAGTTGCGCGCGCAGACCGCGCAACTGCTCTATGCACCCGACAAGCAATCAATTGGTTTCAAGGCGCTCGAATCGGCCTGCGCGCAGTTGGCCCTCACGCCGCAGGTCTTGCTGCATCGCGCGGGCGCTCTCGCCAGCGCCTACGACTTTTATCTCGGCCAGTTTTTGCATGAGCACTTCCCCGAAAGGCTTGGTGGGCGTGGCTTTCCGGCGATTGATCTTGAAGAAGCGCTGGTACCAACGGTTTCCGGGCAGCAGCCACTACTACCCGCGTCGGACAACGGCCCGGCGTTCTCCATCGACGACTCGTCCACCACCGAGATTGATGACGCGCTCTCGGTCAAACACGTGCGCGACGGCGTCACGCGCGTCGGCATCCACATCGCCGCGCCGGGCCTGGGGTTTGCGCCCGGCTCGCCGATCGACGCCATTGCGCGCCGCCGCATGTCCACGGTCTACATGCCCGGCGACAAGATCACCATGCTGCCCGATGCCGTGGTCGAGCGCTTTACCTTGATGGCGGGGCGCGCCATGCCGGTGGTGTCGCTCTACCTTGACGTCAACGAGAACGATGGCAACGTGATTGCCACGCGCAGTGCGGTGGACACCATCGCCATCGCCGCCAATCTGCGACACGATGTGCTCGATGAGGAAGTCACGCAAGCCAATCTTGAATCAGGCGGCGGGGATTTTCCGTTCAAGCCCGAGTTGCAGTTTCTCTGGCGCTTTGCCAATGCACAGGAGAAAGTGCGCGGCAAGCCCTCGGTGGCGGCAGGCATGCGCGATTTTTCGTTCAAGGTCGATTGGCCGTATGCAGCGGGGGATGTGGCAATCGGCAAGACACATGGCTCGGCACATGGCGCGACACCGGATGCACCCAGCGCCGCCCCTGCTTTGCCTGTGATCGCGGGCCCACGCGTCACCATCACCGAGCGCAAACGTGGCGCGCCGCTTGACAAGATCGTCTCCGAGTTGATGATCCTGGCCAATTCGACCTGGGGCAAACTGCTCGCGGACAAGGGCGCAGCCGGTATCTACCGCGTCAAGACCGGCATCGGCATCCAGGGCAAGGTGCGCATGACCAGCGCACCTGCGCCGCACATCGGTCTGGGCGTCACGCACTACGCGTGGTCGTCATCGCCTTTGCGGCGCTATGTTGATCTGGTCAATCAATGGCAGTTGATCGCAGTGCTTACCAAACGCGAAGGCGACGAGGCCGCGCCACCGCCGTTCGCCGCCAGATCCGAAAACCTGCTCGGCGCGATTGCCGCCTTCGATACCGCTTACACCGCCTACGCCGAGTTTCAGGACACCATGGAGCGCTATTGGTGCCTGAAGTGGCTGGAGCAGCACGGCAAGGTCGTCGCGCGCGTGGATGTGACGCAGGGTGATGCTGCGAGCAGCGCCGCGAGTCCCGCGACGCTGGAGGCCAAGCCTGCCGCCGTAACCGCACCGGCTGCTGGTGAAGCGGGCGCAGGCAGCGCCGGCAACGCGGATGCGGAGGTCACGACGAAGCTGCTCGGCACCGTGATGCGCGATGGCATCGTGCGCCTCGATGAGTTGCCCTTGCGCCTCAACGTGGCGGGCCTGCCGGGCTTGGCACAGGGCGCGCGCGTGGCGGTGCAGATTCGCGCCGTCGATGAATGGCGTCTGTGGATCGACGCCGCCTTCGCCGGTGTGATTGAAGGCGCAGCGGCTGATGCGGCCTCAGACCTCTTCGCTGGAGGCGGTACGGAAGAGAGCGCTGAGGGTGACGCTGCCGACAGCCGTGCGGACGGCAATGCGCTCGAAGCCGCAGGCGGCGCCGCGGCCGCCATGGCTGCCGCCACCAAAGACGCTGAGGCCACCGATTAGAATGTGTGACTGATCCGGTTCGCGCGGTTCGCCCGCGTTGAGCCCATCCCTGACCCGCTGTTTTTCGTCCCGCCATTGAGCCTCGCTGAAGCATTCCTGCAGACCTTCCCCGCGCCCGAATGGTGGCGCAGGATGGATGCTTCACAGCGCATTTTGACCACGGCACTGGTGATCTCCACCGTCGCGCACGCAGGTGTGCTGGCACTCAAATTTGTGCCGCCCGAACCGCCGCGCATGAAGACGCTCGAAGCGCCGCTCGATGTGATCCTGGTCAACGCCAAACATGCGACCAAGCCGGTCAAGGCCGAGGCGCTCGCACAAGCCAATCTTGACGGCGGTGGCGAAGCGGCGAAGGGGCGCGCCAAATCGTTCCTCACGCGCTCGCGTGCGGTGCAGGATGGCGAAAAGCTCTCCGATGCCGCCGCACGCCAGCAGCAGCTCGAAGAGGAGCAGAAGAAGCTGCTCAGCAAATTGAAAGACTCGCCCACCAAGGTCTCGGCAGCAGAGGTCAAGCCCGAACAGCAGGTCGATCCGCGGCCATTGCAGCCGCAAGTGACGGGGGCCGAATTGCTCGCCAGTGCGCAGGCGATCCTGCGCCGCGAAGCAGAAATCTTCAAACGCATCGAAGACGAAAACGCGCGCCCCAAGCGCGGTTACGTGACGCCCTCGACACGCGAAGTTGAATACGCGATGTATTTCAAGCAGTGGGCCGAAAAAGTCGAGCGCGTCGGCAACGTCAATTACCCCGAGTCCGCGCGCGGTCGCGTCTACCGTTTGGTGATGACGGTCTCGGTGCTCGCCGACGGGCGTGTCGAAAAAATCGAGATTGACCGCTCCTCCGGCACGCGCGAGGTGGACGCCGCCGCGCGCCGCATCGTCAAACTCGCTGAGCCTTACGGCCGCTTTTCGCCGCAAATGATGGCGCGCTACGGTGTTCTGGACCTCACGATGACGTGGACGTTTTCGCGCGCTGATGCGCTGTCGGTCGAATGAAGAAGCCATGTCCGATGCCGGCCGCCAACTGCGTTAGCATCCCGCATCATGGCTGAACCGCTGCCGCCGCCCATTTCCGAACGCGAGTATCTGCTCGCCACGCTGGCCGACCACGCGCCGGCACTGATGGCTTATTACGAGACCGGCACGCTCTACTGCCGCTACGCCAATCGTGCATACGCCGCTTACAACGGCTGGACGCCTGAATCCATTTTGGGCAAAACCGTAGAGCAAGCCATCGGCGCGGCAGCCTGGGCCAGCATCGGCCCCCATGTGAAGACGGTGCTGAGCGGGGGCACCGTGCGTTACGAGCGTGAGCAGACCTTGCCCGGCGGCGAAAAACGCCAGATTGACGTGCATCTCGCGCCGCACTTTGACCGCAACGGGGTCCAGATCGGTGCCATGGTGCTGATTCATGACGTCACACAGCGCCATGCGGCGGTACGCGCGATTCAGGAGAGCGAAGAGCGGCTGCAAAAATTTGCCGCGGCCGCGCGTGAGGGCATTTACTTTCACCAGGACGGCATTCTGATCGACGTCAACGAGGCTGCGGCCAGCATGCTTGGCTATAGCGTCGAGGAGGCGATCGGGCGCGCGACGCTTGATTTGGTGGCCCCGGCGTTTCGCGACAGCGTGACCGAGTACATTCGCGATGGAAAAGAAGGTGCCTACGAAGCTGAAGTGATTCACAAGGATGGCCGCCACATCCCGGTGGAATTCACCGGGCGCACCATGATGCGTGACGGCACGCTGGTTCGCCTTGGCACCATGCGCGACATCAGCGCGCGCAAGAAGGATGAAGCGCACATCCGCTTCCTGGCCCATCACGACGCGCTCACCGGCCTGCCCAACCGGCTCACGCTGCAGCAGCGCCTTGAGAGCCTGCTGGCGCTCTCGCGGCGGCATCAGACGCATTCTGCCGTGCTGTTCATCGACCTCGATCATTTCAAAACCGTCAATGATTCACTCGGGCACCACGCCGGTGATGCGCTGCTGGTCGAAGTGGCGCGCCGCATCGAGAGTGCGGTGCGCGATGCCGATGTGGTGGGGCGGCAGGGCGGTGATGAGTTCATCGTGGTACTCGCCGATTTGGCGCAGGCTGACGCTGCCGCCGCCGTCGCCGTGAAGCTGCTGGCGCAGGTGTCGGCGCCGTTTGAGATCGATGGCCATCAGGTCAGCGTGGCGCCATCGATCGGTATCAGCGTGTTCCCCGGCGATGGCGGCACGGCTGAGGAGTTGATTCGCAACGCCGATAGCGCCATGTATCTGGCCAAGAAAAGCGGGCGCAGCCAATACCAGTTTTACTCACCCGATCTGTCGGTGCAAGCCTATGACGAATTGTCCAAGGAAGCGGCCCTGCGCGAAGCGGTGCGGCGCGGCGATTTTGAGTTGCACTACCAGCCGCAGGTTGATATGGGCGGCACGCGCATCACCGGGTTCGAAGCGCTGGTGCGCTGGCGCCGCAATGGCGTGCTGGTGGCGCCCAACGATTTCATTGCATTTGCCGAAGAGCGCGGCTTGATTGGCGGCATCGGCCGCTGGGTGCTGGCGGAGGCGTGCCGGCAAAACAAGGCCTGGCAGGATGCCGGGCTGCCCAAGGTGCCGATGGCTGTCAATGTCTCGCCGCTGCAGTTCAAGGCCGGCAATCTCGTCACTGACGTTGAGCGTGTGTTGTACCAGAGCGGGCTCGAGGGGCGCTATCTCGAAATCGAACTCACCGAAGGTGTGCTCATCCGGGAGTCCCTGGCCATCACCGGGCGCTTTGCCAGCCTGCGTGCGCTTGGGGTAACGCTGGCCATCGATGACTTTGGCACCGGCTATTCGTCGCTCGGGTACCTCAAGCGCTATCACATTGACAAGCTCAAGATCGACCGCAGCTTTGTGCGCGACATAGAGACCGATGTTGACGACGCGGCCATCGCCTCGGCGATTGTGCAGATGGGCCGCACCCTCAAGCTGACCGTGCTCGCCGAAGGCGTGGAGAACGCCGCGCAATTGCGCATGCTGCGCGAGAAAGGCTGCCACGAGTTTCAGGGGTTTCTGCTGTCGCAGCCGTTGACAGCGGATGCAGCGGGTGAGTTGTTGCGGCGCTATCCGCATCCCGCGCTGGCCGAAACGCAACGCATGCGTGCGCTCGATGGTGTCGGCCGCATCGCCAGTGCGCCTGATCCCGATCCTGACACCCCGGCCTAGCCGTGGCCAAGACGTCACGCGCGGGCGGCTGGCGGCGCAAGTTAGGGCGCGTTGCGCTGTGGAGCTTTCTCGCGCTGGTCCTCGCGCTGATCGCCTGGCAAGGCTCGTATTACGTGCGTATCTGGTGGTGGGTCGATCACAACCCGCGCAGCACTGCCTTCATGGATCAGCGCCTCGACGCACTGCGCACGAAAGATGGCAACGCGAGACTCCAACACGAATGGGTCAACTACCCGCGCATCGCGCAGAGTCTGAAACTCGCGGTGATCGCCGCCGAAGACACCTCATTCACCGAACACGAAGGCTTCGACTGGAAGGGGATTGAGAAAGCGCTGGAAAAAAACCAGAAGAAGGGCAAGGTCGTCGCCGGCGGTTCGACCATCACCCAGCAACTGGCGAAAAACCTGTTTCTCTCGGGCGAGCGCAGCTATGTGCGCAAAGGCCAGGAGGCGGTCATCACCTGGATGATCGAATCACAGATGGGCAAAGACCGCATCCTCGAGATTTATCTCAACGTCGTCGAGTGGGGCAACGGTGTGTTTGGCGCGGAGGCAGCGGCGCGCCACTATTTCAACATCAGCGCAGCGCAGCTCTCGCGCGAACAGGCCGCGCGCCTTGCCGCGATGTTGCCCAATCCGCGCTTCTATGACCGCAACCGCAACTCAGCCTATCTCGCCAGCCGGGTGCCAGTGTTGTTGAAGCGGATGAATCAGGTCGAAGCGCCGTAGCCGCGGCGTGTTTGCCAGGTCACTCGGGAGGGCGGGTCATTCCGGAGTGCGCGTCAATTCGCAGCGGTCTTGCGCCCGGTCACGTTGAAGGCCGGGATCACCCGGCTCAAGCCCTTGAGGGTGAGTTCGCCCGCCGGTTCCGTCGCAACGTGGTCTTCCACCCGCATGCACACCCGCTGCGAAATCAGGATCTGCCCCGGCTTGGCCTCGCCGCACAGGCGCGCCGCTGTATTGGTGACGGTGCCGATGGTGCCGTAATCGCGCCGGCCCTCGAAGCCGATCGCGCCAATCGTGGCATAGCCCTGCGCGATGCCGACACCGAAGCCCAGGTCATGCCCGCGCTTGCGCCAAGCCATGCTGACATGGAGCGGCTGGAACTGCGCCGCCAGACCAGCGAGGAGTTCAAGGCGCTCTCCGGTGCGGCGCAACAGGCGGGTGTGCAAAGCCGCATGTTCGGCGTGTTTCACGACGCCGGCTACAAGGGGCTGTACGGCGGGCTCGGCAGCGACGCCATCAAGACGCACAAGCAGATTCCCGCCAAAGAACAATTGATGGACCGCATGAACGCCACTGAGCTCGCCGCCAACCAGTTCCGCATGACGCAAACGCGCGACAAACTCGCGCGTGAAGGCGTACACCAGCAGGCGCAAGCGATTCAGACCCACGAGCAAGTCGGCAAAGAAGTGCGCGACGCCATCAAACGCATTGGCGGCACCCTTCCCGAGAGCATTGCCCCGGCCGAACACATCAAGCGGGTGGAACAGCGCCTCAAACGCGCCCCGCCCAAACTGGCGCTCGACGAGCGTGCAGCCGGCGGATTGCTCATGCCGCAAACCGTTTGCCCTGATCCGATTTTTATCGAAGACATGGACGTCCTCCTTTGGCTCTGCGCAGGTGGCTTGGCAGAATTTACAGAGGAATGTTACTGCTGAGCCCGGCGCAAGTCATGTGAATATTGCGGCTTTTGCGCGTGAATATTCACACTGATTTTGACTCTACGGCATCGTGAAAATCCGCTCTGGCAGAGGTTTCAGAGGCGTGATGGCTGGTGAGCCGCTCCCACCATGGCTTTGCGGGTGATGGACTGTGCCGTTTTCACCCCTTGGGCCGGTCAGGTGCATGGCATCAGGCCGGCTACCGGCGGCGCGCCGTGACTTGACTCGGCTAATCGCGCCAGTTCTCGAGCTTCACTCGCGCGATACCGCCAAAGTGTTTGGTGTTATCCGAGACGAGGATTATCCCGGAATGGCGCGCGTGACCGGCGATGAGCGCGTCCGGCGTTGCGATGGGCTTGCCCTTTTTTGACTGCTCGGCACGGATCAGCCCGGATTCCTGGCCGGATGCGCAGTCAATCTCGACGCACTGAACGGTCGCGAGTATGTCCGCCATGAACTCGAGCGCGCGCTTCCTGATGCGACCGGCGCCGGTTTCGATTTTTTCGCGAAGCTCGGAGGCAACCACCGGATTGATGAAGCACCTTTCCGCTGTCACCTCGATAATGCGCCGTTCGATCTGGTCCGCTCCATGCGCACCATTGGCCAGATGCATGAATACGTTGGTATCGATCAGGTACATCAGAGAATGCCTTTAAGCCCCTTGACCGCCTTGAGAAAGCGCGCGGTCTTCTCGTCAGGTATTGGCATCAGCTTGCCAGAGCTCTTTCTGTGGGGGCGAATCGCCGCGTGCTTCTTGGGCGGTTTGGCGACGATGGTAGCGGCAGTTTTCATGGGCAGGCTCCCTCTGGCAAGAACTTTATTGTAGCAACCGGACATGTTGATTGGTCATGGCAATTGCCGACGCTTGGTAATCCAATTGTTGACCGTCAACTCTCATAATACTATATATTATATCAGTAATTTAAGAAAATGAATTATCCGCCGCCGGCCGGTCTGCCGGCGTGCTCAAGGTTTTGCTGCCATGACGGCGTGGTTCATTCGATCACCGTCTCCGCGCGGAACAACAATTCCTTCGGCATCGTCAGCCCGATCGCCTTGGCAGTCTTGAGATTGAGGACGAGTTCGATGATGGTGCCTTGCTCCACCGGCAATTCGGCCGGTTTGGCGCCCTTGATGATCTTGTCGATGTAATAGGCGGCACGGTGATAGTGCGCGCCATTGTTCTGCCCGTAACTCATCAAGCCGCCCGCCTGCACGTGTTCGCGGGTCCAGAACATGGTGGCGATGCGGTGGTCGCGCGCAAACTCGGCGATGCGGCGTGAATGGGCGCTGAACATGGGGTCAGGGGTGACAATCAATGCCGTCGCGCGTTCTTTCTTGAGGGCATCGAACACACCATCGAGGTCGGCCACGGTGCGCGCTTCCAGCAGCCGCACTTTCAGGCCAAGCGTTGCTGCTGATTCCTGAATCCGTTTCAGGAAGACTGGAGCGGACACAGCGGTGGGGTTGTGCAAGACCGCGATGCCCGACAGGCTGGGGATCGCAATGCGCAGAAGCTCAGGGTGCTTGCTGATGGTCTCGCCGGTCTGATTCGACATGCCGGTGACGTTGCCGCCGGGGCGGTTAAGGCTCTTGACCAGGCCGGCACCGACCGGATCGGCCACATTGACCATGATGATCGGGATGCTGCTGGTGGCCTTGCGCGCGGCGTCGATGCCGGTGCCGGTGGCGGCAATGATGAAGTCAACCTTCAACTGCACGAGCTCCGCTGCCCCGCTGGTAAAAGCTTCCTGCTTGCCCTCCGTGAAACGCCACTCGATCAGGAAATCGCGGCCTTCGAGGTAACCGAGTTCACGCATGCCGCGCGCGAGGCCACCAAGGGCATGGGCTTCAATCGAAGCCGGGCGCGCACCGATGGCAAGGAAGCCGATGCGCCAGACTTTTTTGGGTTGCTGCGCGAGCGCTGCGAACGGTGACGCCAGCGCTGATGCCAGCGTCCCGCTGCCCAGGGCGAGTATCCGCCGCCGCTTCTGGCCGGGGTGACAAATGGCTTGTGCTGAACGGGTTTGTTCTGAACGGGTCTGTGCGGAACGGCTGCAGGTCAATGGCATCGACTTCTCCTTTGAACGTGCTGGCGGTTTGGTCACATTTGCGCATTGATGTTACTGCCGCGCCAGGACGAAGTCACGTGCATATGACCGCTTGCGGAGCGTGAATATTCACATTGCCCCTGCCAAGGGCCGCATGGTGAAGAACCGCTCCAGGAGCGGGTTTACGCGGCCTTACTGGCTGTGATCCGCTTGCACCAAAGCTTTTCGGCCAGGCGCTGCGGTGCGCTCCTCACACCATGCCGATCTTCTGCCCCTGCAAGGTATGCAGCAGCCGCCCCGACAGCATGGCGATGCGCTGCGCCATGATGGCGAGGAAGGCGCTCGAAAAGCGCGCGCGGCAGGCCGGTGAAAAGCGGTCGAGGTCATCGACCAGCAGGCCTACGGCCCAGGTGTCTTGCAGGGCCGTGACGGTGGCGGTGCGCGGGTTGTTGGTGCGGCGTGCGCAGGCCATCTCGCCCACCGGTTCGCCGGCGCTCACGGCGTTGAGGAGTTGCCCTTGCGTTGACACTTTTACGAGGCCGTCGGCGATGATGAAAAAGCGCTGGGCGCTTTCGCCTTCGGTGATGAGGTTTTCGCCGCGTGCGAATTTGCGCCACTCGGCTGCCTTGACCACTTCCCACAATTCAATGTCGGTGAAGGGCCGGAAAAACTCGAGCCGCGCCATGGCGTGGAATTTGTCCGCTTCGGAAAGGCCTTCGCCACTCTCGCGGTCGAGGCCGAGCAAATCTTCGAGGGCGCCGGCCATGGCGCCCCAACTGACAAAGCGCTCATGCGGCTTTTTCGCCAGGGCACGGTGGATCACGGCGTCAAGCTCTTCGGGCACATCGGGGCGCATCTGGCTGACCACCGGTGCCGCGTGATTGATGATGCGGTCCATCAAGTCATACGTGCTGGCGCCATGGAACGGGCGCTCGCCGGTGAGCAGATGAAATGCGGTGGCGCCGAGTGAAAACATGTCGGTGTGAAACGACAGCTCATCGCCGCGCACCTGCTCGGGCGACATGTAGGCGGGCGAGCCGACGCCGGTCACCTGCGTGGTGTCGGCGCGCACTATCATGGCTGCGCCAAAGTCGGAAATCTTCACGTCAAATCCCGGTGTGACCAGGATGTTGGCCGGCTTGATGTCACGGTGCACGACGCCGAGCTGGCTGGCGTGATGCAAGGCACCGCAGCACTTGTAGAGAATCTCGACCGCGCGTGGCACCGGCAGCAGTTTGGCTGGCGTGCACCAGTCCTGCAGGGTGCTGCCTTCGACGTAATCCATCACCACATAGCGCACACCCTCGCTGATGCCGGCGTCGAGAATGCTCACCACGTGCGGGTGGCGCAGGCGCCCGGCCAGCTGCGACTCGGTGTGGAAAAAGCGATCGGCATACATCGCCGCTTCAGCGTCGTTGGTGGGCGCGGCGTCGAGTACCTTGATGGCGACCTGATCGCCCGAAAGGCCGTCCTGGGCCAGATAGACGGCGGCACTGGCGCCGCGTCCGAGCAGCCGGCCGAGGTGATAGCGGCCCACCAGGCGCGTGTTGGAGCGCGCGATGGCGCTGGCGGTCAGCGCTGGGTCGGCGGTTGAATCATTCGGGGAGGCGATGGTCATGTGGGTGGTGAATCGTGGCGCATGCTTGGAGACGATTAGGGGGCATCACTACGGAGTTAACGGCAGCGGGCAGGCGGGGGTGAATGACGTTCACCAGCGCTGCGGCAGGTTTTTGGCGATGATGATGCGGCGCGCATCAATGCGCAGATAGCCGCCCGCTGCGAGTTCCTTGAGGATGCGGCTGACCATCTCGCGCGAGGCGCCGATGCGCTCGGCCAGTTCGCGCTGCGTCGGCTTGTTCTCGATGACCAGTTCACCGCGTTCTTCGCGGGCGAGGTCGAGCAGCACGCGCGCAACGCGACCGTAGACGTCCATGAGCGCGAGGCTCTTGACGTTGCCGGTGAGGGTACGCACGCGGCCTTCGAGCACGACGTAGAGCGAATTGCTGGCGTCGCCCTCGGACACCACCACCGTGTGCTTGGCGAAGCTGCGCGTGACTGCGTGTGCCGAGATGGCACGCAGATCGCGTGCGTCGAGACGATCGTTACCGATTGCTGGCATGGCCCCCCCGGTGCTACTTGTTTGCTGGCACTTTACCGGTTTCGGACGCAGGCAGTGTGCGTGGCGCCACGTCATCAAAAATTCATTGGCGCAGCCCGCAGCCTGCGCCTAAAATCGCACCCGCCATGACCGATCCGCGCCACCTCGAAGAACAAAAAACTGCCGCGCTGGCCGGCGGGGTGAGCACGCCGGTGCAGCACAGCCTGCCGTTGCCCGAGCGTGACGAGCCGTCGGAGCCGATGGAGGCCGATCAGGCGCAGGAGGCGCTCGAGGATGCACAGCGCCTGCTGACGCGCTACCGCCTGATCGAGATCACTGCTGCCGAGAGCGATGCTGATGCGGGGGTTGCGCACACCGAGCCCAACCCGGCGGTGCAGCCGATCCTTGACGAGCTCTCGAACCGCCTTAACGATCTGCACCCGGCCGACATCGCCTATGTGCTCGAAGCGCTGCCGGTCGACGACCGGCTGGTGCTGTGGGATCTGATCAAGACGGCAGAACGCGATGGCGACATTTTGGTCGAGGTGTCCGACTCGGTGCGCGAAACGCTGATCGATTCGATGGATCGCGAAGACCTCGTTGCGGCGGCCGAAACGCTGGATGCCGACGAGCTCGCCGATATCGCCGAAGACCTGCCGCGCGAGGTGATTGATGAAGTGCGCCAGGGCCTGTCACAGGAGGAGCGCGAGCAGTTGCGCGCGGCGATGTCCTACCCCGATGATGCGGTCGGTGCGCTGATG
>JANPAR010000163.1:0-14334 GCA_031430015.1 Burkholderiales bacterium | reverse complement strand
AGAAATCGCCCACCCACCGCCCGGCGCCCGCTATTTCCGCGCGCCCTTGAATCCAGAGCGCCCTATGCAGGCCGTTTGTCGAAAGACAAGCGGCCTTTTTCACGACCTTCTTCACATCCTTTTTCTCATCCCATATCTTTTGTCAAACCGCCCAAGGAGAACGCATTGACCGCCAACGTCACGAAATTGAGCTCACCGAAAAAAGCCTCTTCGCAAAAATCGGCCACTGTCACCCGCTTGAAACCGGTGGCCACCAAGCTCTTTGTTCTTGACACCAATGTGCTGATGCACGACCCGACTAGCCTGTTCCGCTTCGAAGAGCACGACATCTTTTTGCCGATGGCGACGCTCGAAGAACTCGACAACCACAAGAAGGGCATGACCGAAGTCGCGCGCAATGCGCGCCAGGCAAGCCGGTTTCTCGACGAACTGGTAAGTGGCAACGAGGGGGCGATTGAAGAAGGCATCGGCCTTGAGCGCCAGAACAACAAGGACGCCACGGGACGCTTGTTTTTGCAAACCGAAGCCATCAGCCATGTGTTGCCGGCCTCGCTGCCGTCCGGCAAAGCCGACAACCAGATCCTCGCGGTAGTCGCGAGCCTGCAAGAGAAATACCCCAAGCGCGTCGTGGCGCTGGTGTCGAAAGACATCAACATGCGCATCAAGGCGCGCGCGCTGGGTCTGGGCGCGGAAGACTATTTCAATGACAAGGTGCTCGAAGACACCGACCTGCTATACACCGGCGTGTCAGCTCTGCCGAAAGATTTCTGGGAGACCCACGGCAAAGGCGTGGAGTCGTGGAAGCAGGAGCACAACAATTTTTACCGCGTGCAGGGGCCGCTCGCACGCAACTGGCTCAACAACGAATTTGTCTATCTCGAAGACGCCGATTCACCATTTGCCGCCCAGGTCAAGGAGGTCAGCGGCAAGACCGCCGTATTGCAGGTGCTGCGCGACTATTCGCATCAGAAGAATGCGGTGTGGGGCATCAACGCGCGCAATCGCGAGCAGAATTTTGCGCTCAACCTGCTGATGAATCCGGAGATCGATTTCGTCACTCTGCTGGGGCAAGCCGGTACCGGCAAGACCCTGCTCACCCTCGCCGCGGGCCTGATGCAAACACTGGAGGAGAAGACCTACAGCGAGATCATCATGACCCGCGTCACCGTGCCAGTGGGCGAAGACATCGGCTTTTTACCCGGCACCGAAGAAGAAAAAATGACGCCGTGGATGGGCGCACTCGAAGACAATCTCGACGTGCTCAACAAGACCGATGATGAAGCCGGCGACTGGGGCCGCGCCGCCACGCGCGATCTGATCCGCTCGCGCATCAAGGTCAAGTCACTCAACTTCATGCGCGGCCGCACCTTCATCAACAAGTTTTTGATCATTGATGAAGCACAAAACTTGACGCCGAAGCAGATGAAGACCCTGATCACCCGCGCCGGGCCGGGCACCAAGGTGGTGTGCCTGGGCAATATCGCGCAGATCGACACGCCCTATCTCACAGAGGGATCATCCGGCCTCACATTTGTGGTGGACCGCTTCAAAGGCTGGAACCACAGTGGGCACGTGACCTTGCAGCGCGGCGAGCGCTCGCGGCTGGCGGATCACGCGGCTGAGGCGCTGTAAGCGAGCCACGAAGGCATCAGGCGGCGCGCGTGTTGCGCGCTGCCGGGCCGACGCTTTGTCAGAAACTCGCTCAGACCTTGTTGAACAAGTCATCGAGGGTAAAGTCCTCGATGCTCTGGACTGCCGGATTCGCGGTCTTTGCGACCGCGGAAGCTGCGTCTGCTGAATCCACAGCATTCGCAATTGCTGGCGTTGATGCCGCGGGCTCAGGGGATACCGGCGGCACGTTAGGTGGTGCCACCCGCGCCTTGCGCGCAGGTGGACTGAGCGGGTGTTCCGGAGCAGCATCCATTGCAGGCGGGCCACCGCGTGTGGAGCCTGACGCAACGGCCAGCGCCGCTTTTGCAGCCGCTTGTTCTGCTCGCAACGCTTCTGCTTCGGCTTCCACTTGCGCGGCAATTTGCTCAGCCACATTCGCCGCAGCTGCCGCAGCGTCGAGTTCCTGCTGGGTCTGTGGTGCAGGCGGATGCAGCTTGGCGTATTCAGCCAATTTTTGCAGCACGAAGGTTTTGATGATGCCGGGCAGGCCAGCCGAATCGGGCATGAAACGATCCACCACCTTGGCCGAATCAAACTGCCCGCCCTTTTGCAGCAGCGCAGCCGATGCGCCGTGATCACTCAGGGTGTCGCCGTCCCCTTTTTTTACAGCATGGTGAGAAAAGCCTTCGGCCTTTTTCCACTCCAGCGTGCGCTGATTGCGGCGGATGTCGTAGCACAACTGCATGCCGACAAATTCGCGGTCGGCGAATTTGTCGCTGCGCTCGCTATGTCGCACATAGAAGACGTACAGATCGAAGTATTCGCTCTGATACCAGCGCCGCTTTGGCCCACCGTCTGCCTGCTTGCTGATGTTGATTTCGCGAAACATGGTGCGTCCTCCCCTTGGCCCCATATGCCATTGGCATGACTTTAGTCATGTAATTAAAAAAAAGCAAGCGAAATCGTTTCAAAACAAATACTTGAAGCAATAATCTTCCAAGCCACGCGAGCATTGATGCGACGCATGGCTTGTCTCACGGTGCCGCATCGAAGCCTACTCCTGTGCCAATCTAAGATCGCAGGATTGGGCAGCGGCGCGGTTAAACTGGCAACGCCATCATTCAAAGGAGAATTTCGATGACCGAGTCTGTCAGCGGCGGCTGCCTGTGCGGCGCCATCCGGTATACGGTGAATCAGCCAGTGCAAAACATGGTCGCCTGCCATTGCAGTCATTGCCGCAAAGCCACTGGTGGCGGCGCGAGCTACAACCTGCCACTGCCGGTCAGCGCCGTGACATTTACACAGGGCAAGACCAAGGTTTACACCGACACGCCGGCCAGCGGCAGCCCGCTGTACCGGCACTTTTGCGGTGACTGCGGCTCGGCGATCTACAGCCAACGCTCCGCCATGCCCAACATGCTGGTACTCAAGGCCGGCACCCTCGATGACACTGCGCAGATGAAACTGGTCATGAACATTTGGACCAGCAGTGCGCAGCCGTGGTCACATCTTGATCCATCAGTCGAGGCGCACCCGCAAAACCGGCCAATGAAGGCCTGAGTCGCGCGACCATCAGCCAGACACGGTCGCTCGGGCGCCGGCGCCAGCTGACACCGCAGACAGCGAATAGGCGTAGCATGATGTTTCCTCAACCTCACAACGGACGACAACTTCATGGCCTCCACCACCCGCGACTTGGCAGAACTCATCTACATCCAGATGGCAGCGCGCATACCACCGGACGCAACAAAGACGGATGCCAAGGCCGCCGAGGCCGTCGCCAAGTTTTCCTTTCGTATGGCCGCAGCGTTCTTTGAGGCCGAGCAAGAGATTCGCAACGGCGGCTCCAACGTGGGCAAATACGAAGTATCTATGGCTGACTTGGGCGGGTAAGCCACAAAAGCCAGTGAGCGCCAATGCACACCCACGCCTCCCGGTGATCGAACGGAACACAGTGCGAGATTGCCGCGCGTAATGCGCGGTTGCGCTCTTACCGCAACTTTCGATCCGGGTAACTCGCCGCCATCCCGTCGCGCACGTCGTTCTGGATGCCGTACTGTGGGAAGGGATAGCGCAAACCGTTGCGCCCCAAGGCTTCCATGCCAGTGAGTGCTTTTGCGATTAACGCTGGGGGCAGCGCCATCAGCATCTCGTCGTCCTGCACCCCGCCGTAGCGCCGCTCGGCAAAACACGGGATTGACAGCGATGGCTCGCGCGTTGACAAGGCCCTGCCCCACGAGTCGGCGCAGGCCGACTCGCCCACCACACTCCAGTCAAAGCGCTTGTAGCCGGCCCATTGCAGGCCGTTGATGAAATACATCATTGCCCCTGGTGTGGCGTAAAACAGTGCAATGTCCGGCGGGTTGAGCCGGCCACTGGCCAGCGGCGACACCGCGAGCGCGCGGTATTTACCGGCAGGCACCAGATGCATCGCTGCCTGATGTGCAGCGGTGTCTTCGAGCGTGGCGTACCACACCCCCTTCATGTGCTTGCCAGTGCGCCACTCGTCGCTCTGGCCGCCAAGGCCAATCACCGATTTGCATTGGTCGCCCACCAGATTGTCCGCAGTGATGCCGACAGTCCAGCCAAGACGCGCGGCTTGCGCGACGATCTGGTCAGTGGTGTGAACCGCCTTAGGCCGGCGGATTTTCGGGATTGCCGCCATCTCTTCAACTGACTCGAACAATTTCATGCCGAACGGAATGGCGCGCAGTTTGAGTACGCGCTCAAGTTCGGCGGCGATACGCGGCAAATCCAGTCCGTCGGTCATATGGGAATGGTGTGGGTTGTACGGAAGGGGGTGCGCATTTCAGGAAGGTGGGGCGCCGGCCACGGCTGTCATGGGCCGCCCGGCCTCCTGCGTAGTCTCCCGCGTAGCCGCTTGCAGGGCCGCCTGCAAAAATGGGAGTGCACTTTCATACTCGTGCAACAGGCCGGTAAATGCTTGCCTGGCCGGCGCAAGCGAGCCGTCGCGCGCGGCATTGTCCAGTTGGGCACACGCTGCGGACAGGCGCAGCGCGCCGGCGAACGCAGCGCTCGCTTTCATGCCGTGGGCTGCGGCACCAGCAGCCGCGACATCGTCGTGCTCCATCGCGCTACGCATGGTCGCAATGCGGGCGTCGGCCCCACCCAGAAAGCGCTTGAGGACGCCTGTCACCATGTCCTCTTCACCGGGCACTTGATAGGTGCGCAACACCGCCAGCGCATCCGGGCTGAATATCGGGGCGTCAGTTTCCATTTTCGGGGTGGCTGGCATCGCTGCCGCAGCTGTCTCGATAGCCTTCATTTCACCACTTTCGCCCAAATTCGGCACATTGACGGCCTCGGCATCGCGTTCCGGTGCCAGCCAGCGCTTAAGCATAGCGGCGATTTCGCCATCGCGAAACGGCTTGCATATGTAATCGTCCATGCCGGCCGCCAGGCAATTGGCACGATCGGTGGCAAAGGCATTGGCGGTCAGTGCGACGACCGGCAGATGGCGCGCGCCGCCCCGTTCCGCCTGCCGGATCAGGCGCGTTGCAGCCAGGCCGTCGAGCTCCGGCATCTGGCAATCCATCAACACGAGATCGAATGCCTCAAGCGCGATGGCGTCAAGCGCTGCGCGGCCGTTGTTCACCGTGGTTACGCGGCATCCGTATTTTTGCAGCGCACCGCGCGCCACTTCCTGATTGATTTCATTGTCTTCGGCCAGCAGGACGTTGGCCTCGAAGCGCCGGTTGTCCACGACTCCCAGGGCCGCAGACTGCGCGCTTGACCCTGGTGCGTCTACCGGCGAATTTGTTGTCGGCAGCGGCAATACAAACCAGAAACGGCTACCTTCGCCAGCAGTGCTCTCGAGGCCAATTTGGCCACCCATCGCTTGCACGAGTTGCCGCGAAATCGCCAGACCCAGCCCGGTGCCACCGTACTCACGAGTGATCGATGCGTCGGCCTGTGTGAAGGGCGCAAACAGGCCTGGCTGGGCGCCGTGCGCGATACCGCGACCGGTATCGATGATGTCGAAATGCACCAGTGCGGGATTCTCGCCCGTGCGCGCGCCGCCCAGCACGACCTGCACGCTCCCTTGCGTGGTGAATTTGACCGCATTGCCTACCAGATTGATCAAGACCTGACGCACGCGCACGGGATCGCCCAGCACCCACGCCGGCAGCGCAGGTTCGATCACGTACTCGAAGCTCACGCCCTTGGCGGAACACGCCGGCTCCAGCAATACCCGCACCTGCTCGGCGAGCGAGCGCAAATCCATCGGCATACTGTCCAGGACAAGCTTGCCGGCCTCGATTTTGGAAAAATCAAGGATGTCATCAATGATTTTCAGCAACGCCTCGCCGGAGCTGCGAATCGCCTCGGCACGGTGGCGCTGCGCGGCCGTCAGCGGCTCGTCGAGCAGCAACGCGGCCATGCCCAGCACCCCATTCATCGGCGTACGGATCTCGTGGCTCATGTTGGCCAGAAACTGGGACTTGGCGCGATTAGCCGCCTGCGCCGCATCGCGCGCCTCCCCCAGCGCGATTTCACTGCGCTTACGCTCGGTGATGTCCTGCATGGCAGTCACCATCCGTATTGCCTTGCCATCTACACCCGCGTAGACAGCCTCGTGCGACTTGATCCATAGCACCGACCCATCGGTACGCACCAAGCGGAACTCTGGGGCACCACCCTGGCACGTCTCGACAGTCTTGGCGCGTGCGGCCAAAAAGCCGGCCAGATCTTCTGGATGAACTTGCTCGCGAAACGTCGGGAAGCGTGCCCCCACGGCTGGTGGCGGCCCGCGCAACCATTCGGGGTCGTCGCTGAAGACGAGACGATCCGCCGCGATATCCCAATCGGCGACAATCATGCGCGTCGCCCTCTGGGCGGCTTGCAGGTATTCGCTCTGCTGGCGCAGGGCTTGCTCAGCATGCATGCGTTCACTGATATCGGTGGTAGCGCCGCGGTATCCGAGGAACCTGCCAAGCGTGTCGAGCCGCGGCGTCCCACTGTTGCTGATCCAGATTTCGCCTTTTGGATGGCGCATTCGATAGCGAAAGTCGCGATAGGGCTCATGCCGATCCCGCGCCAGGCGACGCGCCTCCCATGCTCGCGCATCCAGTGGCTCGGTAGCCACGATCATGTCCTGCGGGCTGCGACCGATGAACCACTCAGGCGGCGTGCCGGTGATGCGCTCGACCGACTCTGAAATCCAGGTCAGACACCCTTCGGCATCACCTTCCCAGAACCAGTCGCCTGAGGCAGAGGCTATGTCGCGGAAGCGCGCTTCGGCGCCCAGCCGGGCGATGTCAAGCAAAGCGTGCCGTTCAAACTGGCGGCAAGAGCGCAAGGCAAGCAAATTCATCGACAGGGTGTAGAGCGCAACCGTCAAACCCAGCGCGAAATAGCTGGTGTTGCCTGATGCGATCAACAAAATCGCAGTCGGCAACAGCATGGCGGTAGTGAACGCAGCGTAACCGGCTGGCAGTGTTGACAAACCGCTCAGAGCAACGCCCGCCACCGCCATCAGCACCGCAGCAGTGACGGGTGCCGTGTCACCACCAATTGATGCCGACACTAACCAGTAGAGGGCGCTCCAGGCAAATCCCGCCACGGCCAGCGCCACATTCAGCGCTTCCGCATAGCGCCGCTCGTTTGCAATGCTGCGGGCCGCTGCCCCACGCGCGTAGGCTGCGTACAGCAGCAGGCGCGCGCCATAGGCGCCACCCAGAGCCACCCCCCAGGCCAGCAGCCGCCAATGCTCCACCTTGGCCCACAACAGCACTACGGCCAGAGCGACCACCGGCAAAATCAGGGCAATGGCCAGTCGCGACTCGCTGAATGCGGCGCGTACGCGCAGCGCGAACAGTTCCGGTGCAGCGCCGGGGTCCGCACTTGCACTCGATGTCGGACTCACATGCATCGTCATCGCGCAGCTCTCTCAGTGCGAGATCGCGACATCCCGCTTGGCGCGTGTCGCATCGAGTGCCGCGCGCAGGAATGGGAGCACGCCGGCATAGGCACGCTGCACTTCCCCGCAAATGGCCACCACCGGGTCAACGTGTCCGGCCTGCACGGCATCCTCCAGACGTGTACACGCCGCCGAAAGCTGCAGCGCCCCGACGTAACCGGCACTGGTTTTAAACGTGTGTGCTACGGCGCCGGCGGCCCGCCAATCCGCCTCCTGCACGGCACGCTCCATGGCAGAAATGTGGATTGCGGCACTTGCCAAAAAGTGTTCGAGTAATCCCGTCACCATGTCCTCTTCACCCGGCACCTGATACTCGTTCAGGCGCGCCAGGGTGGCCGCATCAAAGATGGCTGGTGCCACCGTCGGCTGGCTGCGTGTAGTCCCACCCGGCGTCCGCGCGAGCGCAACATTGCCGATGGACGCCGCAGCCATCATCCGCACCGGCGCCGTCACCGCGGGCTTGAGCCAACGCGCGAGCGCCCGTGCGAGCTCCTCGGGGCGAAACGGCTTGCTGATGTAATCGTCCATGCCGGCGGCATCGCAAGCGGCGCGATCTGCGGCAAACGCGTTGGCCGTCAGCGCGACGACCGGCAAATGCGTGCCGCTGCCGGCCTCTTGCTCACGCAGCAGGCGTGTTGCGGCGAGGCCATCGAGCTCGGGCATCTGGCAATCCATCAACACGAGATCGAATCTCTCGCGCGCAATGGCGGCCAGCGCTTCACGTCCATTGTTGACCGTAGTCACGTGGCAGCCTAATTTCTGCAGCGCGCCGCGCGCCACCTGCTGGTTGATGAAATTGTCTTCGGCGAGCAAGACGTTGGCGTCGAAGCGCAAGCTCGTGATTGCGGTTTCATCGAGTAGCGCGGGACCGGCCAGTTGCGCGGGCGTGGTCCCAGTGGCTGCGGACATCGGCAGCACGAACCAAAATAGACTGCCACCGCCGGGTCCGCTTTCAACGCCAATCTGCCCCCCCATCGCCTCGGCCAGCTGGCGCGAGATCGCCAGGCCCAGCCCGCTGCCTCCGAACGTGCGGCTGATCGACGCATCGGCCTGGGTGAACGGTGTGAATAATTCAGCCTGGGCGCGAGGGTCAATCCCGGTGCCGGTATCGGTAATGGCGAATCGCACCGTCCCTTGCGCATCCTGCGGGTGGGCGAATCCGATGCGTACCAGCACCATGCCATCGGCAGTAAATTTGACGGCATTGCCGACGAGATTGATCAGGATCTGGCGTACCCGCAATGAATCCGCTTGCACGAAAGGCGCGACCCCGGGCGCGACTTCGCACACAAAGGCGACGCCCTTGGCGGTGCAGGCCGGCTCGAGCAGCTGGCGTACCTTCTCGACCAGTGCGCGCAAATCGGTCGGCACAATTTCGAGGGCCAGCTTGCCTGCCTCGATCTTCGACAGATCAAGAATGTCATCAATGATCCGCAGCAATGCCTCTCCGGAACTGCGAATCGCCTCGACCCGCCCGCGTTGTGCAGCCGCCAGCGGCTCATCAAGAAGCAGGTCTGCCATGCCCAGAACGCCATTCATGGGGGTACGGATTTCGTGACTCATGTTGGCAAGAAACTGCGATTTCGCGATGTTGGCCGCCTGGGCCGCGTCGCGCGCCTCGGCCAGCGCCATTTGGGAGCGCATGCGCTCGGTCTCATCCTTGGCCACGCCGATGTAGCCGGTAAACGTCCCGGCGCCGTCAAACGAGGGCTCGCCGGCCACGCGCACGAAGTGAAGCGATCCATCGGCCGCGGTCCGCCGCAGAAGCAGATCCGTAAAGGGCAAACGCGCATCCAGTACGGCCTGATGTTCCGACCACGATTGCCCGACGATGTCTGTGCCGGGCAGCTCCCAGCGGCATTTGCCCACATGGACAGCGGCGGTGATACCACCACGCTCGTGCGATCCCCCCTCGGTCAACACGAATCGGTGTTGTACATCCTGTTCCCACACCCAGTCCGATGACAGGGCGAACAGCATGCGAAATCTCGCTTCGCTGCGCCTCAACTGCTCGGCCGAGCGTTCGCGCGAATCTACATACATCAGAATGCCTGCCAGGCCTTGCGCGAACTCCATTTCTTCGTGGCTCCAGTGTCGCGGGGACCCGGTGTGCTCCAGACACAACACGCCTTCCAGCCGCGTACCCAGCCGCAGCGGCGCGCCGAGCATGGACACGATCCCCAACGGACGCAAATAGCCATCGGCGAATTCGCGCGTCCGCGAATCGGTGAGCGCATCGTGCGCATCAAGCACCGCGCCCGAACCCAGTGCAGCGAAATAGCCTGGGTAATCCACTGCGGCCAGGCGCAGACCCTGTTGGTGCGTCGCGCCAACGCCGTCATACAGGTCGCGGCAAACAATCGCCGACCGGGATGGATCGTAGAACCAGACGCTGGCGCGGGTTACATTAAGCGCTCTGGCAGCCGCTTCCATAGTGGCATGCAGAAATGCGCCAAGATTGCCGTTGTCAAGATCGCGCACAGCGTGCAGCACCTGGCTGAAATACAGGGCCTTCGTGGTACGCGCACGCTCGTTCAGCAGTTCTGCGGTGCGCTCATCGACCCTTGATTCGAGCCCGGCGTTGATGACGCGCAGCTCTTGCTGCAAGACCCGCATTTCAGCCGATGACAATGCCATCGAGCGCTCAACGAGCTCGCGGTTCCGGTCGGCCTGGGCATAGGAGCGCCCGATGCACTTGAGCAGCGCATCCCAGTCCGCCGCGCTGGGCGGAACGGCAGCATCGAGTCCGAGCGCGGCGAGTTGGCATGCCAGCAGCGCATTTCTACCCGGCACGGAGTCAGCTTTCGCAGAGTGTTGTAAGTGTCATGGTCTGATTATGCAGGTCGCAATGCCCGCTTGCATAGGGCGAAATTTCGCCGTAGGAAAAAAAGCCGACTTGCTGCGCCAGCGTCGGCCAGTCCGCCGGCAATGACCACATGTTCCGGCAGTATCGAATTGATGCCGCGCACCAGTTCGCTGCCATTGACGTTCAAGCCATCCGACAACACAAACACGGCACGCAGGTCCGGTGCGATCGCTCCATGGCAAGCGTTTGCCCGCTGGCATAGGTCTCGGCAGCGCTGATCGCAGCACTCGCTGACTGGAGTGACACTCGCTCGAACTGTGCCACCGCCGCAACCACGCTGTCGTCGTCGATCCGGACACCAAAAATCTCGCCGGCCGTCGGAGACCCGGCGCTATGAGAGTGTGGATACAGGCGAGCCAATTCCCGAAGTGGCTGGGGTGCGTCAAACAACGCCGATGCGTCAAAAATGGTCGCCAGTGTCCGCTCGGAATCCAGTGTTGCGTCATGCTCAGCCGACCAGCCTTTGCCCGCTTTATACGATATGGTCTGCAGCTCCATCGCTATTCCTCGAGGCAGGGTCGATGCGTTCACTCAACCTTTTCGCAGATTTTGAAACGCGGCTCATTGGCCGTGCCACGACGCCAGTCACGTCCATTTTGCCAATCGATGTCCCGGCGCATGCAGCGAATAGACTCCGCAAGTCCGGCCAATCTCTCGCATCAGCCTTGGCACGCGTTGCCAGACGCAACCTGGGAGCGGCGACATCAGGGGGAGTGCCGTCGCCAGAAACCGCTCCTACCAAGGCTTAGAGTCAGATGACATGCGCAAACCCGCTGGTACCAACGATCTCTGGCCAATCATTGGAACAGTCATTGCGCTCCCGGAGCTGATTCTCCCGGCCTCGCGCTTTACCTAACTTTACACACCGCACACAGTGCTGCAATGGGCGCATCAGATGATGCTTGCCATCGGGAATTTCCCCGACTCTCCCAAAGGACACCATCATGAGCGAACCCACCCCTTCCTCCGCCCCTTCAACCCTGACCCCCGTCGGCACTGCCTCCGGCACCCGAGCAGACGGCGAGCACGCCGCGCTAGAGGCCGACCGCTGCGGCTCCAGGCATCACCATCATCATCACCGCCGTGGCGGCTTCATTCGCGGGCTGTTCGCCGGGGCCCTGCTGATTGGCGTCATCGCCGGCGCATCCTATATCGGCAGCAGTTACGCCCATGCCGGCATGCGCGGCGGCCACGGCATGCTGCATGGCAGTTTTGATCCCGAATCGGCAGCGAAGCGCATCGATGCGATGGTCAGTTTCGCCCTGGCTGACGTGGACTCCACCGCGGAACAGAAAGCGGGCATCGGCGCCATCGCCAAGTCGGCGCTCAAGGACCTCATGCCCCTGCGCGACGAGCACAAGGCGGCGCGCACCAAAGCGGTTGAACTGCTCTCGGCAGCGACGATCGACCGCGCGGCGATGGAGCAAGTGCGCGCTGCAGAACTGAAACTGGCCGAGACCGCATCCCGGCGCATAACGCAGGCCATGGCGGATGCCGCCGAAGCCCTGCAACCGGCGCAGCGCGCCAAGCTTGCCGAGAAAATGAGACAACGCATGGAGCGGCGCGGATGATGACCTCAGCCGGTCGCATCAATGACCTTGGCCTCGAACGGTACACTGCGGTGATGCCGCAGCAGCTCCTGATGATCGAAGATGACCGTCGCCTGGCGGCGATGGTCGTCGACTATCTGACGCACGCCGGCTTCAATGTCGCGCACGCAGAAAACGCCGGCGAAGGCCTGGCCTGGCTCGAAGTGCATGCCGCCGATCTGGTGCTGCTGGATCTGATGCTGCCCGATGGCGACGGCCTCGACGTGTGCCGCCAGATGCGTACCACTTCCGACGTCCCCGTCATCATGCTGACCGCCAAGGGGGATCCGACAGATCGCGTGGTCGGTCTCGAGCTCGGTGCAGACGACTATCTGCCCAAGCCATTTGAGCCACGCGAACTGCTGGCCCGGGTGCGTGCGCTGCTGCGCCGGCGTGGTGGTGCGCTGCTCAAGAGCGATGCGGCCACCTTGTGCTTTGGCCGGCTCGAAATCGATGCCGGGGCGCGCGTGGCGCTTCTTGACGGCAATCCGTGCGACCTCACCGCGCGCCAGTTCGATCTGCTGTACGTGTTGGCCGAACGCGCCGGGCGCGTGCTGACGCGTGAGCAGTTGATGGATTTTTCAAAAGGGGAGCCGCTCGAAGCCTTTGACCGTTCGATTGACGTGCATATCGCGCGTATCCGCAGCGTCATCGAGGACGACGCCAAAAAGCCGCGCCGTATCCTGACCGTGCGCGGCGCGGGCTATGTGTTTGCCAAGTTGCAGGATGCATGAGTCAAATGCACCGTCACCACCATCGCGACCGCCCCGCCCACCGCTTCGCCAAACGTCTTCATTTGCGGCTCTGGTGTGCAGTGCTGGCAAGTCTGGTGATCGTCGGGCTGCTGGCTGGTGCAGTATGGAAACTCGCCAGCCCTGAGATACCGCGCGAAATCGTGCTTACCGATGCTGCCGGCAACAACGCGGGCAGCGCGCGCATCGCAATGCACGAGAAGCCTGGCACGGTGCGCGTAGATTTAAGTGACGGCAAGGTGCTGTACGCACGCTGGGCGCAAGGCTGGGCGGCACGCGCGCCGTTTGGCTTTTTTGGCTGGCTATTGTTGATCGTGCTGGCGGTGGGCATCGGTGCGTATCCGGTGGTGCGTCGCCTGACACGGCGTCTCGAAGAATTGCAGCGCGGCGTCGATGCGCTGGGTGAAGGCAATCTCGCAGCACGTGTGCCGGTGCGTGGGCACGACGAAATTGCCTGGCTGGCTGAACGCTTCAACCACGCCGCAGCACGCATCGAGACACTGGTCGCATCGCACAAGGCACTGCTCGCGAATGCCTCGCACGAATTGCGCTCACCCCTGGCACGCATTCGCATGGGTCTCGAAATGCTCGACCACGGCGATACCGCAACCGCACGCGCCGGCATTGCGCGCGACATCAGCGAACTCGATCAATTGATCGAAGAGATTCTGCTTGCGAGCCGCCTCGATTCACCCGGCGCCGTGCAAGAACCGCTTGAAGAGGTAGACCTGACGGCGCTGGCGGCAGAAGAATGCGCGCGCAACGGTGCCGAGTTAGGCACTGCGGGCGGGGTGGTCACCGTAGTGGTCACACGTGGCAGCCCGCGCCTGTTGCGGCGGCTGATGCGCAATCTGCTGGAGAACGCACAGCGCTACGGAAATGCGACGCACCAAGGACCGGCCGCCGGCGTCACCAGCACATCCGCGCCAATCGAGGTCCATGTGCAACAGGCCGCAGGGCAAATCGAGTTCACCGTCTGCGATCGTGGTCCCGGCGTGCCAGAGTCCGAGCGCGAACGCATCTTCGAACCCTTCTATCGATTGAAAGGTTCCAGCGAAGCAGAAGGCGGTGTCGGCTTGGGTCTTGCCCTGGTGGCTGCGATTGCGCGGCAGCACGGCGGCAGCGTGGCCTGCACTGCGCGCGATGGCGGTGGTGCGTGTTTTCGCGTCAGCCTGCCGGGCTGACAGGCGCTCGCACCAAAGGTTTAAAGCATTGACGGTGCCTGTACCCTGCTTGCACCAACGGTCTTCAAGTGCAGCGATAGAGAAGTTTTTCGGCTTAACGCGATCCGCGCCGCGCTGCCAGCACCTTCGAGAGCAGCAGCACCGGCACGACACTCACCAGCACAATCGCCAGGCACGGCCACGCCGCTTCACCCAGGCGCTCGTCCTTGGCAAAGGTGTACGCGCTGGTCGCCAGGGTGTCGAAGTTGAATGGGCGCACCGCGAGTGTGGCCGGCAACTCCTTCATCGCGTCGACAAACACCAGCAGCGCCGCGACGGCAAGGCTCTTGGCGATCACCGGCACATGCACGCGCCAGAGCGTGGCCCGTGGTGACAAGCCCACCGAGCGCGC
>JANPAR010000162.1:0-13292 GCA_031430015.1 Burkholderiales bacterium | reverse complement strand
TTGCGGCGTGGCCAGCTGACCAGCCGGTCAAGATCATCGTCCCGCAGGCTGCGGGAGGCACCAACGACACGGTGGCGCGCTTGATCGGGGTCGAGCTGGGCAAACTGTTGAAACAGACGGTCATCATCGATAACCGCCCCGGCGCCGCTGGTGCCATCGGCATGCAGGCCGTCGCACAGGCGAAGGCCGATGGCTACACGCTGGGCCTCGCATCGGACTCGGTTGCGCTTTTGGATGTGACGCGGCCCAACCTCACCTGGAAATTCAAGCGCGACCTGCAGGGCGTGGGGATGATTGGCGATCAGCCCATGTGTGTCGCCGTCTCGGCGCGTTCGACCTTCACGTCTTTTGCTGACGTACTAAAGGCAGCCAAGGACAAACCGGGCAGCCTCGCCTATGGAACCTCGGGGGTTGGCACGTCTCAGCACGTGGTGGGGGAATGGCTGGCAAAGCTCGCCGGTGTTCAGCTCCTGCACATACCGTACAAGGGAGGCGGACAGGCCGCTACCGACATTGTCAGCGGCCAGGTGCCGGTGGCGGTACTTGGGCTGGTGCCGATGCTGGCGCAGGCCAAGGCGGGCAATGTGCGCATCGTGGCCGTCACGTCGCCAAAGCGTGCCGCCGCTGTCGCCAACGTCCCCACCACCAGCGAATTGGGCTACGCGCAGATTGCCTTGACGCAATGGGCGGGGCTGGTGGCGCCTGTGGGCACCCCGGACGCGATCTTGAAGCCTCTCTCGGACGCAGTCTTCAAAGTCGTTTCAGGCGCGCAGGCGCGCCAGAAGTTGACCGATGCCGGCATTGATGCCAAGCCGCTCGGCTATCAGCCTTTCGACAAGTTCCTCAAAGACAACGTTGATACCTGGACCCGCGTCGTGCCGGGTCTGAATTTGAAACTGGATTGATGCTATGCCTATCTTCACCAAGCCACCAAGCGGCCAAGCGGCCAAGGGGATTTCTTGAAAAAGCCAAACATCATCCTGGTTCTCGCTGATAACCTGGGCTGGGGCGAGCTTGGTTGCTATGGCGGCGGCGCCATTCGCGGTGCGCCAACGCCGCGCATTGATGCACTCGCCGGCGAAGGCATGCGCCTGCTCAATTTCAACGTCGAGAGCGATTGCGTGCCGACCCGCTCGGCGCTAATGACGGGCCGCCATCCGATTCGTACTGGTGCCTTGCAATCGGTGCCTGCTGGCTTGCCGCAGGGCCTGGTCCCTTGGGAGGTGACGATTGCCGAGGCGGTGTCTGACGCCGGCTATGCGACTGCCATGTATGGCAAGTGGCATCTCGGTGACAAAGAGGGCCGCTACCCGAAGGACAAAGGCTTTGACGATTGGTACGGCATCCCGCGCACTACCAACGAGAGCATGTTCATGGACTCGGTCGGGTTCGATGCGTCGGTGGTCGACATTCCCTATGTGATGGAGGGCGTCAAGGGCCGACCCGCCGAAAAGCGCGAGGTCTACGACCTTGAGATGCGCCGGCGCATCGACGAAGAGTTGACGCGCCGCAGTTGTGCCTTCATCAAGCGACAAGCAGCGGCGGGTAAGCCGTTTTTTCTTTACGTGCCGCTCACGCAACTGCATTTCCCGACCATTCCGCACCGGTCTTTTGAGGGGGTGTCAAAGAAGGGCGACTTCGCCGACTCGCTGATGGAACTCGATGCGCGGGTAGGGGAGATATTGGATGCGGTGGACGCGGCAGGCATCCGGGACAACACGCTATTCATCTTCGCCAGTGACAACGGCCCGGAATACCGCCGGCCGTGGCGCGGCAGCGCCGGCATGTGGACCGGCACTTATCACACCGCCATGGAAGGGGCGCTGCGCGTGCCGTTCATGGCGCGCTGGCCGGGGCAGATCGATGCGGGCGTGGTCAGCAACGAAATCGTGCATGTGGTGGACCTGTTCCCCAGCCTGGCCGAAGTCGCGGGTGCCAAGGCACCCGCCGACCGGCCCATCGACGGCGTCAATCAGCTGCCGTTCTTTACCGGCAAAACGGAAATATCCGCACGCGAAGGCTTCGTCTATTTCATCAAGTCCGAACTGCGTGCCGCCAAGTGGCGCGACTGGAAAATGCACTTTGTGTGGGAAACCGAGCCCAACGCCGGGGCCAATCACCTCGAAACGCCGTACCTGTTTAACCTGGTGCAGGACCCGAAAGAAGAGTCGGACGTGAGCAGCACCCAGGGATGGGTGCGTGGGCCCATCAGAAAAATGGTGGACGCCTTTCAACAATCCTTGAAATCAGCGCCGCCGATTCCGCCGGGCTCCCCCGACGCATTTGTACCAGCGCCGTATGTCGCGAAGTGACATGGGCTGTTGCGCGGCCTGGGTAATTGGCTGTGTCCGAGTACAAGCGATGAACCCGGCGATCAGTACGGCAGTGAATCGAGCCAATCGTGTTCAACAGGTCATCGGGTAGTGCGGGCATGCATGTGAACGCAGATCAGATTGAAAACGTCAGGCAGTGGGTCAACGCCGCGCAGCGCATCGTGGTGCTCACGGGCGCAGGCATTTCGACTGAATCGGGCATTCCCGATTTTCGCGGCCCGCAAGGGGTGTGGACCAAAAATCCGCTGGCCGAGAAGCTCTCCAATATTCACTATTACATGACGGACGCCGAAGTGCGCAAGGCGGCCTGGCGCGCGCGCATCGAACATCCGGTGTGGGAAGCGCAGCCCAACGCAGGCCATCTTGCGCTGGTCGAGATCGAGCGGCGCGGCAAGCTGCATGCGCTGATTACGCAAAACATCGACGAGCTGCATCAGGTGGCCGGCAACGCGGCGGACAAAGTGATCGAAGTGCATGGCACCGTGCGCAGCGTGGTGTGCATGGGCTGCGGCGCGCGCTCGCCGATGCAGCAGACGCTTGCGCGCTTGCAGGCTGGCGACGACGATCCGGATTGCCCCAGTTGCGGCGGCATTCTCAAGAGCGCCACCATCTCCTTTGGTCAAAATCTGGTGCCCGAGGTGATCGCGCGCGCCATGCGTTGCGCGAGTGAGGCCGATCTGTTTTTGTCGATTGGCACCAGTTTGCAGGTGTATCCGATTGCCGGCGCGGTTGAGTTGGCGAAACAGTCCGACGCGCGCCTCGTCATCCTCAATGCTGAACCAACTCCGTTCGATACCGTGGCGGACGCGATCTTCCGCGAGCCGATTGGGACGGTATTGCCGCTGTTGGTGGGTGATGCATCGAATCCCTTGCGTGAGTGACTATTTCAGCGCAAGGCCAGGAACGTTTTTGGTGGCACGTCTCTAAGACCCGCTCCCAGAGCCATTCTCAAGAGCATTGAAGCATGCCCGCCTCACCCATCACCCCCATCACACTCGAAGTCCTGCGCCGCTACGCCATTGCGCGGACGCTGTTTGCACCAACGAGCCTTTCTGCTGCGATTGAGCGGCTCGGTTTTGTGCAGGCCGATCCGATTCGCGCACCGGCGCGGGCGCAGGACTTGACCTTGCGGCATCGCGTGAGGAACTATCGCGCCGGCGATCTGGAGCGGCGCTACGCTGCGCTCGATGTCGAGGAAGACTTTTTCGTGAACTACGGCTTTCTGCCGCGTGCCGCGCAAGGGTTGATGCATCCGCGTACTCCGCGCACCGTCTGGCCCAAGGCGCGGACAGCGCAAGCGCGGCAGGTGTTGGCTTTTGTCCAGGAGCGGGGTGTCGTACATCCACGCGAGGTCGAGGCGCACTTCGCACATGGCCGCGTGCGCAACTGGTTCGGTGGCACGTCGAACGCGAGCACGCAGTTGCTCGGCGACATGCATTACCGCGGTGTACTGCGCATTGCGGCACGCGCGAGCGGTGTCCGTACCTACGCGGTTGCTGCGCACTTGCCACAAGTGACCGCCAAGCCGGAACAGGCGATGGACGCGCTGGTGGATGTGATCGTGCACAAGTACGCTCCCTTGCCTGAACGCTCCTTGCGTGAGCTGATTGCCATGCTGCGCGGCGGCGCACCACAGTGGGAAGCGCGGCGCGCGGCCGCTTTTGCGCGTGCCAGGACGCGGCTGCCGAGCGCCACGGTGGATGGCATTCCCTGGTATTGGCCGCCGGGCGAATCGCCGACGGCTCGTCGTTATGCCGGAGTCACCGGTCGCGCCGCCGAACAGGGCGATGCCGTGCGGCTGCTCGCGCCGTTTGACCCGGTGGTGTGGGATCGCCGCCGCTTCGAGGCCTTCTGGGGTTGGGCACACCGCTTTGAAGCCTACACGCCGGCCGCCAAACGGATTCGCGGCTACTATGCCTTGCCCATGCTCTGGCGCGATCAAGTCATTGGCTGGGGAAATCTTGCCGTCAAAGACGGCAAGCTGCAAACCGCGCTCGGTTATGTGACAGGCAAAGCACCGCGCGACAAGGCATTTGGCATGGCACTGGATGAAGAATTGGGTCGCATGGAAGACTTTCTGCAATAAAGCAACTCGAACACAATCCCCTTCTAGTTCGTTGGAGAGTCGGAATGACGAGGAGTGACAACGCCAAAGGTCGTCGTACGGCGCCTGGGTGTGGGGCACGTGAGCATATGATTTCCAAAAGGTCTCTTCCATGCTGCACGCAATGGTGGCGCGCTCGCGGCCTTGATCAGTAGCCAGGTGAGCCTCAAGCTGGCATTGCGGGTCACGCGCAGCCTGCAGATTCACACAGCGAGCAGTTGTCTGAGTACGTAGGGCATTATTCCGCCATGCTTGTAGTAATCCACTTCGATGGCGGTATCAATACGCAAGGTCACCGTGACATTGCGCCGTACCCCGCTGTCGCCGTTGATCACCAGCCGGGCCTCGCTCAAGGGCGTAATTGGGCTGTTGAGTATGACGTCTATGGTTTCGTCTCCCCTGATTCCCAATGATTCCCAGGTGTCGCCGCCTTTGAACTGCAGCGGCAGCACACCCATGCCGACCAGGTTGGAGCGGTGGATGCGCTCGAAGCTCTTTGCGATCACCGCTTTGATACCGAGCAGGGCGGTGCCCTTGGCAGCCCAATCGCGCGACGAGCCGGTACCGTATTCCTCGCCACCAAACACCACCGTGGAAGTGCCGTCGGCGCGGTATTGCATCGCAGCGTTGTATAGGAACATTTTTTCGCCGGAGGGCTGGAACAGGGTCAAGCCGCCTTCTTCGCGCGTGCCATCGGCCGCCGCGGGAATCATCAGATTCTTGATGCGCACGTTGGCGAAGGTGCCGCGCATCATCACCTCGTGGTTGCCGCGCCGCGCACCGTAGGAATTGAAGCCGGCCTTGGTGACGCCGTGCTCGGTCAGGTATGCGCCCGCAGGTGTGGTGTCCTTGATCGAACCGGCCGGCGAAATGTGGTCGGTGGTGATCGAGTCACCGAACAGGCCGATGATGCGGGCACCGATGACACCGGCGGCTGCCCCTCCGATCCTTTCGTTCAGGTCTGGAGCTTGCAGCGTGAAGGTCGAGAAGAACGGCGGCTCGGCAATGTAAGTGCTCGTCGGCCAGTTGTAGAGCTGACCGGTGACGCCGCGGATGTTCTCCCATAGCTGGCCCGGTTCGGAGTTGACCTTTTCGTAGTTGGCGCGGAAGGCTTTGCCATTGGTCGCGTATCGCATCATCGCGTCAATCTCGTCGCTGGTTGGCCAGATGTCACCGAGGTAAATGTCTTTCGGCTTGCCATGTTTGTCACGCACCGTGCCGACAGGTTGCGTCATTAAGTCCACCGTGACATTGCCGGCAATAGCGTACGCGACCACCAGCGGCGGCGAGGCAAGGAAGTTGGCCTTTAGGTTGGGATGGATGCGTGCTACGAAATTGCGGTTGCCCGACAGCACCGCCGCGCACACCAAGTCGTTGTCGATGATGGCCTGATTGAACGCGGGCGTGAGGTCGCCGGCGTTGCCGATGCAGGTGGTGCAGCCGTAGGCGGCGACGTTGAAGCCGAGCTTTTCGAGGTAGGGCAACAGGCCCGCTTTACCGAGGTATTCGGTGACGATGCGCGAGCCTGGCGCCAGAGAGGTCTTCACTCTGGCGTTGATCGAGAGTCCAGCCTCGACCGCTTTTTTGGCGAGCAGGCCGGCGGCCAGCATCACGCCAGGGTTAGAGGTGTTGGTGCAAGAGGTGATGGCGGCGATCAGCACGTCGCCGTTGCGGATGGTCACGCCATCGCCCGCGGCATACGACTTGCCCAGTTTTTCGGCGGGCTGATTGAAACCATTGTCGGAAATCGGCAGCGAAAACAGCTCGGTGAATTTTTTCGACAGAGCGGTAATTTCGATGCGATCCTGTGGGCGCTTCGGCCCCGCAAGCGAAGGTGCAACTGTGGAGAGGTCGAGCTGGACCACCTTGGTGTAGTCGATATCGCCCGCCTGCGGCACGCCGAACAACTGTTGCGCCTTGAAATAACCCGCAAAAGCAGCGATCTCTGCCTCGGTGCGTCCGGTGCCCTGGAAATAGGCGATGGTCTTTTCGTCCACTGGGAAGAACCCGACTGTTGCGCCATACTCGGGCGCCATGTTGGCGATGGTGGCGCGGTCGGGCAGGGCAAGCGTGTGCGTACCCGCGCCGAAAAACTCGACGAATTTGCCAACGACCTTTTCACGCCGCAGGATTTCGGTGACGGTGAGCACAAGGTCGGTGGCGGTAACGCCTTCTCGCAGCTTGCCAGTCAATTGAACACCGACCACATCAGGCATCAACAGGTAGACCGGCTGACCGAGCATGGCGGCCTCGGCTTCGATGCCGCCGCAGCCCCAACCGACCACTCCGATGCCGTTGATCATGGTGGTGTGACTGTCGGTACCGACAAGTGTGTCGGGATAGCAGACACCGTCCTTTTCAAACACGCCGCGTGCCAGGTATTCGAGGTTGACCTGGTGCACGATGCCAAAACCGGGTGGTACCACGCGGAAATTGTCGAAGGCCTGCATGCCCCACTTCATGAACTCGTAGCGCTCCTGGTTGCGCCTGAATTCGAGCCGCATGTTGAGGTCGAGCGCGTCTTTGCTGCCATAGTAGTCGACCATGATCGAGTGGTCGACAACCAGGTCAACCGGCACCAGCGGCTCAATCAGTTTCGGGTCGCGGCCCTGCTTCAGAGCGGCGCTGCGCATGGCTGCAAGGTCCGCCAGCAGCGGCACGCCGGTGAAGTCCTGCAGCACCACGCGCGCGACCACGAAAGGAATTTCTTCGGTGCGCACATCGTTGGGCCGCCAGTTGGCCAACTGCCTGACGTGATCGGCGGTTACGCGCTTGCCATCGCAATTGCGCAGCACCGATTCGAGCACGATGCGCAGCGAGACCGGCAGACGGCGTATGTTGGGGTACTGAATTGCCAGCGCGGGCAGCGAGTGGAGCTTGAGGTTGGCGCCGCCGGCCTTGAAGGACTTGAGCGTATCGAATGGGTGGTTCATGGTGTGCTCCAGGAGTGGGTGTGGCCCACCGCAACCGTCTGAACGCCAGAGGAGGCAAAGGTGCGGCGTATCCCCCAGGTCGGGGCGCAGACCGGCCCATTCTAGGCCAAGGCGCCTGTCGCGTACGTTCGCCAGACAACAAATGGTCGCGCCTGTTACTGGGCTTTCAAGCGTGCAAATACGGTCAGGTAGCGAATGTTTCAGTCGCATCGCAGAAAGGCAATAATGACTGAAACAACGCAGTCCTTCATCCTCGAGTAGCGACCATCCCTGGTCCAAGACGTGAAGCTGACGGGCTTTGGATTACTCCCTGGCTGCCCCGTAAAAACCGCGGGCCGTGTTCTTCATGCCGGCCAGCATGCCTGAGATCATGCGCCCTGGGGGATCGTGCGCCTCGTAGATGGCGGTCAAATTGTCGACAACGCTGGCGATGCCAAGCGAATCGGCATATTTGAGCAGGCCGCCCGTATAAGGCGGGAAACCGAGGCCGATGATGACCGCAAGGTCGATGTCCCGGGGTTTGCGCACTACGTGTTCTTCAAGGCAGCGCGCTGCCTCGTCGATCATCGGCAGGAAAATCCGCTTGAGGATCATGCTCCTGTTCGCTTCATCCAACGGCTCGCTGCTGGTTTTTACATTTGTGGTGGCCAGGAAAACTGGGTTGAGCGCGCCTCTTTTGTTGCCGGCCCAGGTGTAGCAGCCCGCGCCGGTTTTCTTGCCCTGCAATCCAAGCGCCAGCGCTTTGGGCACCAGCGGTGGGACGGCAAAGCGCTCTCCGAAACTCTCGCGCATGTAGTACGCGACCGACATGGCGATTTCCCACGACAACTCGTCGAACAATTCAAACGGAGGCAGGGGCAAGCCGAAATCGCGCGCGGCTGTTTCAATCCAGTTGATCGGCACGCCCTCATCGGCAATGCGCAATGCGTCCAGCAAGAGGCAGGCGAGCAGCCGGTTGACCAGAAACCCGGGGGAGTCCTTGACGAGGATGGGCACCTTGCCGGTCTGGGCGAGAAAGGCGATGGCTTTTTTTTGCACTTCCGGGCTGGTCTGGCTCTGGGGAATCACTTCCACCAATGGCATCTTGTCGACCGGATTGAAAAAATGCAGGCCGAGAAAGTTTTGCTTGTTCTCGACAAACTCGCTAAGCCGGCTCAGGGGAATCGACGAGGTATTGGTCGCCAGCACCGTCGCTGGCTTGTGCGCCAGGGCGTGTGACAGTCCTTGCAGCACTTGCCTCTTGGTGTCCAGGTTTTCATATACCGATTCGATGATGAGGTCGCAATCGGACAAGTCAGCGTAACCCGTAGCCGGTTGTGCCACCGCCTTATATCCTTTGGCATTGAGGCGGCCCGCCTCCGCATGGGCTTTTTCCGCGCTGGAGGTTTTGACGCGAACAGCAATGCCTGCCTTCAAGGACGCTTCCGCAATGCCTTTGCCCATGGTGCCGGCACCCACCACGCCCAGTGAGTGGATCCCGCCGACCTGGCTCAGCGTGCGGTTGGCGCTTTGCTGGGCGATTTCCTTGTGGAACGCCAGGGCAATCAGGTTTCTGGCGACGTCGGACGAGGCCAGTTCGCCAAAGTGGCCGATTTCCTTTTCAATGCCCGCGGCGAGCCCGTTCTCGACGCCAAACTTCACGGTTTCCAGCGCCAGGAGCGGGGCAGGGTAGTGGTGCGTGACGCGCATTTTGAGAATGCGCTCCAGCGTCTTGATGGTGCCGTCAATCCGCGCGCGCTCTTCCGCAGGCATGGTGTCCGGCTGAAAGCAGTTCGTGTACCTGACCTGCAGCTTGTGTTCCGGCTTCTGGGTGCTGCACAGCGTCAGCGCCAGGGATTCCGCACGTTGCATCAGGCCGGCGACCTCGACGCTCTCGTCTACCAGGTTGGCCTTGAGGGCTTGTTCAACCGAAAGGCTATGACCAAACAGGATCATTTCCAGAGCCGGCTTGACGCCGATCAGGCGCGGCAGACGTTGCGTTCCGCCAAGGCCGGGTATCACGCCCAGGGTGACTTCCGGCATGGCAAACACCGTCTCTTTGGCGTTCGAGCAGACGCGCTTGTCGAAGCAAAGCGCCAATTCCAGGCCGCCGCCCAGGCAGGGGCCATGCACTGCCACCAGAGTCGGCTTGGTGATGTCGAGCACCTGCTGGTATACCTTGTGCCCGTTTGAGGAGCTGCGGTGCGCAATCTCCTTGCTGCCGAATTGGGCAATCTCTTTTACGTCGGCGCCGTAAGCAAAATGATCTTTTTTGCCGGAGCGAAAGATCAGCGCCTTGATGCGCGCATCCTTCTGCACCGCGTCGAGCGCCTGGGAGAAATGCCCGATGATTTCGGTAGAAAGCGTATTTGCCCGGCCAGGCACTTCAAGCGTCAGGACCGACACGCCGGAAGGCAGAAGACGCAACGTGAATTCCGCGCCCCAGGTACCGAGAAGGGTTCCCGGGGGCTCGATCGCATCGCCTTGATTGATGTCTGACGCCGACTGACTCACCGCTTTACCTGCACGAGGTTCTCCATCATTTTGCCTTCAGCCAACGATGCTTCGATCAAATGTGCCGGCCCATGTTCGCGCTGGGTATCAGCGTTTTCTTACCGGGATTCTAGGTCATGCTTACGCCAGCTGCTGCGAGGCGCTACCAGAGCCATTCTTGGAGGTATGGCCGCCAAGATGTCCATTCCATGCGCCTTTGCGGGCAGGTGCAGCCTCGTGAGAGGAGAGCGTGAGCAGTGCCGCCAGAAAAATCCTGGGCGATCAAACTTCTCCAGCCGCAGCGAGCGCAGTTTCGATGACTTGCGCAGAGAGCCAGATGCCCTGATCGTGCATACGCCGCACAGCATCGGCGATGACAACTGGAAAACCGCGTCGCTTGGCTTTAATGAGGACGCCCAGCGAACCGGTTAGTTGCAGCCCAGCGAGCCGTGCCATACGCCGCCCGACCGTCTCATCAATGCAGACCAAGTGAACACCGCGTTCCAGTGCAGTGGCAATAACTGCCGCTTCGCCCCGGTCCAATGCGTTGGCGAGGTAGGCGGGAATCACAGCTTGGCTGGGCTGAATGTCCAGCCATGCAGAGCTACGCAGTTCGGCCACTCCGATACCGTGCCGGCCCCCAACGTGGATTTCCTCCGCAACTTCGAGCGGCACGATCACGCGATCGAACAACAGCCGCAGGGCATCGAAGCAGCCCGACGCCGCGAGCGCAATCAGGGGAGTGGTATTGACGACGACAACGCGGTCAGGCATTGGCCGCGTCGGATTCGATTTCGGCAGCGGTCAAATCAATCGCCGCCACACCATAACGATGCAACTCAAGCAAAAATGCCACGCGCGACACCCCCGCCAATTGTGCGGCCATGCCAGAGGAGAGACTCTTCATCTCGTAGAACTTGACCGCCATCGCCATCTTGGCGTCGCGTGCAAATTCTTCCGGCGAGCGCTGCATCGCGTCGGGCAATGTTGCGGGGACTTGGAGAACGAGTTCCATTGTAGTTACGGGCGAAAACGAATTCCGGAATTCTACGCCAGACCTGCGCCTGATTGCCCACGAAGGCTGTCATTGGTCAATTACCCCTGTCGCTACAATCAATCACTCTCAATCTGCAAAGGGCTGAGGCATGCGAACACTGCTCGACGACGACGCCCGCAAGCCAGCGGCTAAAAAATCGGTACCGGCTGTCAAGGTTCAACAGGTCGAAATGGGCGGGCGCACTGGCTTTGTATACACGCGTGGCGACCCGGACGCCTTTCGCGCCATGAGCATCGAATTTGACAAACGGTTTCCGCGCCGCAAGCGCCGCGTTGGCGAACTGAACGCCGCCCAGTCCATACGCGCCCTTCGAAATGGCCGGGCCTGATCTCATCGTCATTGATGCCAGCGTAGCCCTCGACTGGTTCGACCCGGTCGGGCTGGCGGCATGGCTGCAAGGACGCGCTATCCATGCGACTCTCCGCAGAGGATACCGATCAGTGGGCAATGATGACTATGACCCAAAGGAATGACCATGAAGATGTCCAATCCTCCGCACCCCGGACTGGTGCTGCGCGAAGACGTGCTCCCCGATCTGGGCTTGAGTGTCACCGATGCCGCCGCGCAACTCGGCGTGTCGCGGGTGGCGCTGTCCCGCGTCGTCAATGGCCGCGCCGCGATTAGCGCAGACATGGCGATCCGATTTGCACAATGGCTCGGCGGCAGTGCAGAGACATGGCTGCACGCGCAAGCGCAATACGAACTCTGGCAGGCAGAGCGCGGCAAGCGCATCAAGGTCGAGCCGGCGGTGCGCGTCGAAAAACGTAGCGCTGCCGAACTCAATGCGCAGTGCAATCCGCGCGCGCCCATGCCCGCAGACCTTGCTGCGTGGGATGCTACGTGCCTCGCAGGCAACGAGGCGCTATGAGCAGTCGTCTGGCGCGGCCAGCCACCGCTGTGATTGTTATTGATTGAGGAAACGCAAATGGCACAACCGTTGATTGATCGAAAGCTACTCGACCATCCCGAGCACTTCGATGATGAAATTCGAGCGTACAAGTCATCCAAACGATACGTGCCTACGGCGCTAGAACAGCGACTCTTCGAACAGGCGGGTCACCATTGCACAATTTGCTCAGCACCTTGGCTAGAAATCCATCACATCGACGAGCTATCTGGAGGTGGGAAAACAGAGTATGCAAACTTGATCGTGCTATGCCCCAATTGCCACACGCGGGTCCATGCCCTCGGCACCCCCACTAAGGACGAACTTCGGCATTACAAACTAAAACTAGAAATTGCAGACGAATTGCCAACTATTGGCAGGCTCTCGGAGGCTGAGCGTACCTTCATTCGTAACTTGGCCGCAGAGCCGCTAGATCAACAGTTCTCGTTTTCACCAGATTCAGTTCAAAATGCCGATTCGGAATCGTCGAATGGCGGCAAAGTGTCAACTGGTGAGCAAGAGAGCTTTCGTTGCTTGTTGGAGTACGGAATTATTGCCCTATTCAAGGGAATCCCTATAAAGAAATCGGATGGAAATGAGTTCTTCGTTGGACGCTCACTACGGCCAACGGCAAAGGGGATACGCTGGGTGAACTACTTGGCGAATACCGGTCGACTGCCTTAGCAGGGCCGGCTGGCTTTCGCCGGAAAACAACGTGGTGCCGATTTTTGCAGTGGCGAAATTGAATTTCGACGATTAGTGAGACCTGTTCCCACCAATGGTTTTCAATGAATAAGCACCGCGGAACCGCTCCAGAAGCCATTCTTGACGGACTGCGGAATTGAAAAAAAGCCCCGCAGTAGCGGGGCTTTTTTTCAAATCAAGTGTCGCGAGCGACTCAAGCCGTGACCTTGTCCGCCTCGTCCGAAAAATCCTTGATCTGGTCGAAGTTCATGTACTTGTAAATCTTCGAGCCGTCCTTGTTGATGACGCCCATGTCGGTCATGTATTCCTCTTTGGTGGGAATGCGGCCGAGCTTGGAGCAGATCGCGGCCAGTTCGGCGGAACCCAGATAGACGTTCGAGTTTTTGCCGAGGCGGTTGGGGAAGTTGCGCGTCGAGGTGGAGAACACGGTTGCGCCTTCCTTGACCTGCGCCTGGTTGCCCATGCACAGGCTGCAGCCGGGCATTTCCATACGTGCGCCGGCGCCGCCGAGGACGCCGTAGTGCCCTTCTTCGGTGAGGAGCTTCTGGTCCATCTTGGTCGGCGGCGCCATCCACAGTTTGACCGGGATGTCGCGTTTGCCTTCGAGCAGCTTGGACGCTGCGCGGAAGTGGCCGATGTTGGTCATGCACGAGCCGATGAAGACTTCGTCGATTTTGTTGCCGGCTACATCGGAGAGCGTCTTGACGTCGTCCGGGTCGTTGGGGCAGGCGACGATGGGTTCGGTGATGGTGTTGAGATCAATCTCGATCACGGTGTGGTATTCGGCGTCGGCGTCGGGTGC
>JANPAR010000161.1:0-13035 GCA_031430015.1 Burkholderiales bacterium | reverse complement strand
GGCTATTACCTCGACGATCTGGCGGTGCCCATCGACCGTTTCCACATCGCGCCGCGTGAGCTGGCCGAGATGCTGCCACAACAATTGTTGATGCTCGATGTTGCCAAATCGGCGCTCGACGATGCGGGCAGCCCCAAGGTCGACTCGTCGCGCAGCGGTGTCTTCATTGGCCTCGGCCTTGACTTGCGCACCACGGACTTTCATTTTCGCTGGAGCGTCAAGCGAAGCGCGCCGGAGCATACGGAGCAAGCAGGTCTGCCGCTCAACGCCGATCGCACGCTCGGCGCACTCGGCGGCATCGCCGCCAGCCGCGTGGCGCGCGAGTTTCACATCGGCGGGCCGAGCCACACGATTTGCAGCGAAGACACGTCGGGCCTGCGCGCGCTCGAGGTGGCCGTGCGTGCCTTGCAGCGCGGCGAGCTCGATGTCGCGCTCGCGGGCGCGGTGGATCTCAATGGCGATTTGCGCAGCCTTGCCGCAACTGATGCGCTGCGCGCGTATTCGCGCACAGGCGTGGCGCGGCCGTTCGATACGAATGCCGATGGGGCGGTGCCGGGCGAAGGCGCAGCCTGCGTCGTGCTCAAGCGCCTCGCCGATGCCGAGCGTGATGGTGACCGCATCTATGCCGTGGTGCGTGGGGTGGGCGCGTCGAATGTGAGTGCGATGAATGCGGCGGCTCCGGACGGCGTGACAGTCCCGTCGTCTCCGGCAATCAAACAGGCCCTCGCACGTGCGTATGCCGACGCGGGCGTCGCGCCATCGTCCGTGCAATTGATCGAAGCACACGGCAGCGGTACACCGCAGGAGGACGCAGCAGAAGCAGATGCGTTTGCCACTTTCTTCGGCGGTGCAGTGCGCACGCAGGCCGCGCATGTGAGCAGCGCCAAGGCCGATGTAGGCCATACCGGTGCCGCATGCGGACTGGTATCGCTCGTCAAGGCGAGCCTGTGCCTGCATCACGAAACGCTTCCGGCCTTGCGCAACCTACGCACGCCACGCGCAGCACTGGCCGCTTCACCAGACGTACAAACGCCGCGCCAGACGCGTCACTGGGTGCGCAACCGTATCGATGGCCCGCGCCGTGCGGGCGTCAGCGCGATGAGTGGCGAGGGCGGTTGCATGCATGTGGTGCTCGACGAGCATGAACCCGTGGCGGCAATGGCAACGAGCAAGGCCGCCGTGGTTCCCGCACGGGAGTCGCTGTTTTTGCTTTCTGCAGAGAATGCGCAAACACTGGGCGAATCCTTGCATGCGCTTGAACGCATGGTGCATGCAGCAGGCACCGCCACCACCGCGCAGCTTGCGCAACGCTGGTGGCAACTGCACGCTGCAGCGGTCGGACTGGCACCCCAGATTGTTGGTGCCAATCCCCACCGTGCCGCATTGCTGGCGCGTGACACGCCACAGTTGCTGCGTTTGATTCATCAGGCCGCCGCCGGTGAAACCTGGCGCACCACGCACGGTATGGAAGACCGCGAACGGGTGTTTACCTCGCGCGCTGATCTGGCCGGCGTGGCCGCGCATCCGGGCCGCATTGCCTTCGTGTTCCCCGGTACTGGCAACCAGTTCGAAGGCATGGGCCTCGATCTCGCGCGCCGATGGCCGCAGGTATTGCGCGTGCAGGACGCGGAGAACCAGAGTCTCGCTGGCCAGATGCGCGTCGACCAATTCTGGAATGGGCCGCTCACCCCCGCACTGTTGTCCGACCATCGCGCCCTCATCAGCGGGCAGGTCGCGTTCGGCACCCTGGTGGCCGACCTCGCGCAACGCTTCGGGCTGCGTCCTTCGGCAGCCATTGGCTACAGTCTTGGTGAATCGACTGCGTTGTTTGCGTTGCGTGCATGGCGGCGGCGCGACGAGATGCTGGAGCGCCTTGCGCAGTCATCGCTGTTCGCGCGCGATCTCTCGGGCACGCCCGAGGTGTTGCGCGAGCGCTGGCAGTTGCCACCGCAGCAGGCGGTCGAATGGGTCACTGGCATGGTGGATCGTCCGCTCGATCAGGTGCGTGCTGTCATTGGCACGCGCAAACGCGTCTACGTGTTGATCGTCAACACGCCTGATGAGTGTGTAATCGGCGGCGACCGGGTTGAAGTGGAAGCCGTAGTGGCAGCGCTCGGTTGTCACTGGTTTGCGCTGCAAGGCGTCGGTACGGTGCATTGCGAGCTGGCGCATGCGGTGCGCAAGCCCTATCGCGCGTTGCATCATTTCGAGACGGCTGCGTCGCCCGATGTGGAGTTCTACAGTTGCGCCTGGGGCCGTGCCTACACGCCCGATCAGGAGTCGGCGGCCGATGCGATTGAAGCGCAGGCGCTCGGCACGGTGGATTTTCCGCGCGTGATCCGCGCCGCTTACGCAGCCGGTGTGCAGACCTTTATCGAGATCGGGCCGGGCAATTCGTGCAGCCGCATGATTGGCAAGATTCTCGCGGGCCGTCCGCACTTCGCGCGCTCGCTGGCGGTAGCGGGGCAACCGGCAGTCACACATTTTTTGCGTACCCTCGGACAGTTGTTTGTTGAAGGGGTGCCGGTACAGTTGGATGAATTGTTTGACGCGGCTGACGCGAACGGGCGCGGCACCGGCGTTGATGGCCACGTCCAGGCAGTGTCGGGCCAGCCCAAGAAAATGGTGACGGTATCGATCAGCGGTGCGCCGTTTCGGGTGCCTGCGCCGGAACAAATGCTTATGCCACCTGCTTCAAGAGGCTCTCCAGGAGCGGATCTCAGGACAGTATCTGCTTCAAAGCCGCTCCCAGAGCCGGTATTGGCGATGTCATCCGTTGAAAATATGCAGTATTCAGACCGTGTTGCCGCGCCGACGGCCCTCGCCACTATTGGTGGGACAGGCCGGTTTGAGAACGTGCTGTTGCAAGCGATGGCCGATGCCGAGCACGCGACGCACGAGGCGCACGAAGCCTATCTGCGTTTCTCGCAAGACTTGTCTGATGATCTGGCGCGCGCGGTGTCGCAGCAGGTGACGCTGCTTAACAGTGCCGCGCAATCCGGGATTGTTGTGGTGTCTGGGCCCTCCGCGCATGCGCTGGTGCCGCCGGTCGCGCAGGCGTCGCAGTCTTATTCAACGCCCGTTGCGCCGCCTGTGGAACGCGCGTACGACGCCATGCCCTTCGCCGCATCGACGCGCGCCGATGGCGTGCCTACCGCCCTCAACCGCGCTGCCTGTCTCGAATTTGGCCGTGGCCTGGTGGGTCGCGTACTCGGCGCCAAGTTCGCCGCGGCCGACGCCTTCCCGACGCGCGTGCGCCTGCCGGATGAACCGCTGATGCTGGTGGACCGCATTACCCACATTGAGGGTGAGCCGCTGTCGATGACGCAGGGCCGCCTGGTCACCGAGCATGACATTCATGCTGGCGCGTGGTATCTCGACTGCGGGCGCATTCCCACTTGTATCGCGGTTGAAGCGGGGCAAGCCGACCTGTTTTTATCAGGCTATCTCGGCATCGATTTCGAAACGCAGGGTCGCGCGATGTACCGTCTGCTCGATGCCAAGGTCTGCTTTCATCGCGGCCTGCCTGGCGCGGGCGCGGTAATTCGCTACGACATTCGCATCGATCATTTCTTCCGTCAGGGCGATACCTGGCTGTTCAAATTCAATTTTGAAGCGACGGTCAATGGCGAGCCGTTACTGAGCATGACCGAGGGTTGCGCCGGGTTCTTTACGCAGGAGGCGCTCGCGGCGGGCAAGGGCATCGTGCGCACCACGCTTGATCTCAAACCGGTGGCGGGCAAACGCGCGGCCGATTGGCGTGTGCTGGTGGGGATGAGTGTCGAGAGCTATACGGCAGCGCAGCTTGATGCGCTGCGCGCCGGTGATCTTGCTGCGTGTTTCGGTGACGCGTTTGCGCATTTGCCGGTGAGGCATCCGGTCACCTTGCCGGGTGGCGATGTGGCAGCCAACGCTGCCCGTATGAAGCTCGTGCATCGCATCCCCCATCTCGACCCGGCAGGCGGGCGCTTCGGTCTGGGCCTGGTGCGTGGCGAGGCGGACATCCATCCCGATGACTGGTTTCTCACCTGTCATTTTGTTGATGACCGCGTGATGCCCGGCACGCTCATGTTTGAGTGTTGCCTGCATACCCTGCGCGTGTTTTTGCTGCGTCAAGGCTGGATCGCCGAAGCCGGGCAGGTCGCGCTGGAGCCAGTGCCTGGCGTGGCGAGCCAGTTGAAATGCCGCGGCCAGGTGCAGGGTACGACGCGCGTGGTGACGTACGACGTGTCGATCAAGGAAATCGGCTACGGCCCGGAGCCTTATGTGATTGCCGATGCCTTGATGTATGCCGATGGCAAGCCGATTGTCGAGATCACCAACATGAGCCTGCGCTATGCGGGCGTGATGCGTGAACAGATTGAGGCGCTGTGGGACGCGGCGGGCAGCGGTGGTCCAGCCGCAGGGCTTGCTTCAGTATTCGCTGCCTTACCGGTGGCTGCGGCGCCGCCAGCCGGCGCATCGGCCGCCGCATCGCCTGCCACGCAGCTGGGCGTAAAAAAGCCGGCCCTCTACACCTACGAACAAGTGCTCGCCTATGCGACCGGTAACCCTTCTGAAGCGTTCGGCGCACCTTACAAAATATTTGACGAAGGGAATGCCGGTGGCCGCGTGATTGCGCGCTTGCCCGGCCCGCCGTTTCAATTCATCGACCGCATCACCGCGATTGATTGCGAGCCGTGGAAGATCGCGCCGGGCGGCAGCGTGGAAGCGCAATACGACGTGCCGCTTGACGCCTGGTATTTCGCCGACAACCGGCAGGGCGACATGCCGTTCGCGGTGTTGCTCGAAATCGCACTGCAGCCTTGCGGCTGGCTCGCCGCCTACATGGGATCGGCGCTCACCAGCGACACCGACATATCGTTTCGCAACCTCGGTGGCACCGCCACACAAGTTGCGCCAGTGTGGCCCGATGTGGGCACCCTGACGATACGGGTGAAGCTCACCAAGGCGTCGAGCTCGGCGGGCATGATCATTCAGTTCTTCGACTATGAAGTGCTGGCGGGCGCGGTGTCGCTCTACAAGGGCAATACCTACTTCGGTTTTTTCCCCAAGAGTGCACTGGAGAAACAGGAGGGCCTGAAGGATGCCAAGCGCTATCAGCCCGATGCGCAGGCGTTGGCGCGCGCGCGCTGCTCGCCGTTTCCGTCTGACGCGCCGCTGCCGGCCGGGCGCTTGCGTTTGCTCGACGAGATTGCGGTGTGGATTCCGGACGGCGGGCCAGCGTCACTCGGTTTCATTCGCGCCACGCGCCGCGTGGTGGCTGATGATTGGTTTTTCAAGGCACACTTCTATCAAGACCCGGTGGTTCCCGGCTCTCTCGGGCTCGAATCGTTCTTGCAGTTGCTCAAGTTCATCGCGATGGAACGCTGGAGAGCCGCTCCTGGAGCGCGTTTCGAGGCAGTGGCCTGCGGCGAGCGGCATGAATGGACCTATCGCGGCCAGGTGATCCCGGCCGACCACGAAGTCACCGTCGAGGCGGTGGTCACGGCGGTGGACGATGCGCAGCATCTGTTGCGCGCCGATGGCTTCCTGATCGTGGATGGCCGCGTGATTTACGCGATGAAAAATTTCACCGTGCGCCACGTGCTGGCGCATTGAGCGGACACTGCGCGCTTCAGTCAACCCACATTTTCAATCGCAACACATGCCGCTTCGATACCAACGCGTCCATCTCACTGCCATGGGCTACGAGCTTGGCCCGCAGATCGTCACCTCGGCCGAGATTGAGGCACGTCTGGCGCCGGTGTATCAGCGTCTGCACTTGCAGGCAGGCCAGTTAGAGGCCTGGACCGGCATCGTCGAGCGCCGCTGGTGGGAAGCGGGCGCACGCTTGTCGGACGGCGCGATCAGTGCGGCGCGCAAGGCGCTGGCCAAGAGCCACGTGCAGCCATCCGATATCGGTGTGCTGATCTACGCCGGCGTGTGCCGCGAAAGTTTCGAGCCGGCCACTGCGTGTGCTGTGGCCGATGCGCTCGGTGTGCGCGGCAACGCGTCGGTGTATGACGTGAGCAACGCCTGCCTCGGCGTACTCAATGGCATGCTCGATGTTGCCAACCGGATTGAGCTCGGGCACATTCGCGCCGGCCTGGTGGTGTCGTGCGAGTCGGCGCGTGAGATTAATGAAATCGTGATGGCGAAGTTATTGGGTGCGCCAGGTCCGTCGGGCGCGCAAACGGGTATGGACACCTTCGCCGAAGCGCTCGCCACCTTCACCGGCGGCTCTGGTGCGGTGGCGATGTTGCTCACCGATGGTTCGTTCAGCGGTGAAGCGGGCGCGCGCGTGTGTGGTGCGGTATCGAATGTGGCGCCCGAACATCATCGCTTGTGTCGCTGGGGGATTGGGCCTGCGCATGCGCCGTCGGCAGCGAACACGCACGACGCAGGCACCAGCGTGAACCAGTTCGCCCAATACATGGTGACGGACTCAGTCGCAGTGTTGAAATACGGCGTGCAATTGGGCCAATCGACCTGGCGACAGTTTCTCGCGCAAATGGACTGGACGCCCACGCAGGTTGATCGTGTCATCTGTCATCAGGTCGGCAGTGGCCATCAGGACGCGATGTTGAAATCCTTGCAAGTGGCGCGCGACAAGGATTACACGACCTATGCGTTTCTCGGCAACATGGGGACTGCCGCGTTGCCGGTGACGGCGGCGCTGGCACACGAACGCGGCGTGCTCAAGCGCGGACAGCGCGTGGCATTTCTCGGCATTGGCAGCGGGTTGACCTGCCTCATGATGGGTTTGGAGTGGTAGACATGGCAACAACGGCAGGCAAAAATAACGTGACAGAGACGAGCGGAGCGGCAGGTGCAGTGGGTGCAGTGGTCGCAGCAGGCACAGCGGGTGCCGGCAAGCCCGCGTTTACCAGTGCGCTCTATCCGTTCACCGGTACCCTGCGCGAGGTGAACGGCTTTCGCATGCATGTGCTCGACGAGGGACGTGAAGAGACACCTGCCGCTGCGGCGTCAGCCACCCACGCGCCGCGCGAAACCATCATCATGCTGCACGGCAATCCGACCTGGTCATTCTTTTTTCGCGGGCTTGTGCTGGGCCTGCGCGCGACGCACCGCGTGATCGTGCCTGACCACATCGGCTGCGGCTTGTCGGACAAGCCTGATGACAAAAGCTATTCCTACACGCTGCGCCGCCGCGTCGATGATCTCGCTGCCTTGATCGATCAGCTTGAGATCAAGGGCCGCGTTACGCTGCTGATGCATGACTGGGGCGGCATGATCGGCATGGCCTATGCCGCGCGTTTTCCGGAGCGCATCAACCGCATTGTGTTGCTCAACACTGCGGCGTTTCATCTGCCCAAGACCAAACGCCTGCCGTGGTCGCTGTGGCTGTGCCGGCGCACGCCGCTGGGCGAACTCATCATTCGTGACTCGGCGCTGTTCATCAGCGTGCTGGCCCTCTGGGCGGTGTGCCGGCCGTTGACGCAGGCAGTGCGCGAAGGCTATTTATGGCCCTACCGGTTGCCCGACGAGCGCACCGGGCTGTATCACTTTGTGCAAGACATTCCGCTGCATGCTGATGACCCCGGCTATGCGCTGGTGAGCGAAGTGCAGGCGGCGCTGCCGCAGTTCAATCTGAAGCCCTGTTTGATTTGCTGGGGCGACAAGGACTTTGTGTTCGATCATCACTTTCTGCGCGAGTGGCAAAGCATCCTGCCCGCTGCCGAAGTACACCGCTTCGCTGACGCCGGGCACTATGTGCTCGAAGATGCAGGTGCGCGCATCCTGCCGCTGGTGCAGGATTTCCTCGCGCGCCATCCGGAACATGTCGAGCAGCGCTGACGCAGCCGTTGCCGCTGCATCTTCGGCGGCAGATGGCGGCAACATCGCGCGCCATCTCGCGCACATGGCGGCGTTGCAGCCGGATCGCGCGGCAGTGATCTGCGCCAAGGGCCGCGACGCACAGGGCGCGGTGGCCTACGAGCAGATGACATTTGCGGAGCTCGAAGCTGCGAGCAATCATCTCGCGCGCGCCCTGCAAGCGATCGGCATCGGGCGCGGTGTGCGCACTGCATTGATGGTGCCGCCGAGTCTGGATTTTTTTTCGCTGACGTTTGCGATCTTCAAAGCGGGTGCAGTACCGGTGTTGATTGACCCCGGCATCGGCTTGCCGAATCTGCGCGGTTGCCTCGAGCATGCGCGGCCCGAGGCCTTCATTGGCATCCCGAAAGCGCATGCGGCACGCGCGGTGCTGGGCTGGGCCCGTGCGACGGTGCGCATCACGGTGACGGTCGGGTCGAGATGGTTTTGGGGCGGGCATACGATGGCGCAGTTGATGGAGGGAGCGATGCGGAGCGGGCAGGGGGGCGGTGCGGCACATGCGGCACATGCGGCACACGCAGCGTTTGCGCCAGTTGACCTCGCGGCCGATGAACCCGCCGCCATCCTGTTCACCAGCGGCAGTACCGGTGCACCGAAGGGCGCGGTCTACACACACGGCATCTTCAACGCGCAGGTTGAACACATTCGCGCGCTCTATGGCATCGAACCGGGTGAAATGGATCTCGCCACGTTCCCGCTGTTTGCGCTGTTCGGCCCGGCGCTGGGCATGACGGCCGTGATTCCCGAGATGGATGCGTCGCGCCCGGCGAGTGCCGGCCCGGTCAACATCATCAGCGCCATCGAGAAATTCGGCATCACCAATATGTTCGGTTCGCCCGCGCTCATCAATCGTGTGGGCCGCTATGGTGAAGAGCGCAAGATCAGGCTGCCGACGCTGCGCCGCGCGATCTCGGCGGGTGCGCCGGTGCCGGCCAAGGTGCTTGCGCGTTTCGCTGCGATGCTGCCGTCTGGCGCGCAGGTGTTTACGCCTTATGGCGCGACCGAGTGTTTGCCGGTGGCATCCATCGGCAGTGATGAAATTTTGCGCGAGACGCGGCAACACACCGATGCCGGCGCAGGGGTGTGCGTGGGCCGGCCCGTGGCGGGCTTGACGGCCAAGGTGATTCGCATCAGTGATCAGCCCATCGATACGTGGAGCGATGCGCTTGAATTGCCGGCCGGCGAGATTGGCGAGATTGCCGTGAAGGCCGCGCATGCCACGCGCGCTTACTTCGATTTGCCCGCGGCGACTGCGCTGGCGAAAATTCCCGATCCCGTCAACGGCGGCTTCTTTCACCGCATGGGCGACGTGGGCTACGTGGATGCGCAGGGCCGTCTGTGGTTTTGCGGACGCCGTGCGCATCGTGTGGAGACGGTGACGGCGCAAGGCACTGTGACGCGCTTCTCGATTCCGTGTGAAGGTGTTTTCAATGTTCATCCCAAGGTGTATCGCACCGCGTTGGTGGGGGTGATGCGCAATGGCGCGATGGAGCCGGTGCTGTGTGTGGAGCTGGAGACGGCGGTCGATGTTGCGGCGCATGGCAGCGCGGGCAAACCATCGCAGGACGCGATCCGCGAACAACTGCGCGCACTCGGTGCAGCACACGCGCACACCCGCGACATTCAGATCTTCCTGTTCCATCCGTCATTCCCGGTCGATGTGCGCCACAACGCGAAAATCTTTCGCGAAAAACTGGCGGTATGGGCCGCGCAGCAGTTGCGCTGAGGATGCGATGAAGGCTCTCGTTACCGGCGGCGGCGGTTTTTTGGGCCTCGCCATCGTGCGCGCCCTCGTTGCGCGTGGCGACAAGGTGCGCAGCTTTTCGCGCGCGGATTACGCGGCGTTGCAAGCACTCGGTGTCGAGCAAGTGCGTGGTGACATTGCCGATGCGGCGGCGGTGTCGGCTGCCGTGCATGGCTGTGACGTTGTGTTTCATGTAGCGGCCAAGCCGGGCATCTGGGGCGCGTACGAGGAGTATCACCGTGCCAACGTCACCGGCACCGAAAACGTGATTGCGGCTTGCCGCCAGCATCGTCTGCAGCGCCTCGTCTACACCAGCTCGCCCAGCGTGGTGTTTGACGGATGCGACATGGAAGGGGTGGATGAATCTGTGCCGTACCCCGCGCACTACGAAGCCCACTATCCGCACACCAAGGCGCAGGCCGAGCAATTGGTGCGCGCGGCAAACGATGCGCACCTCGCGACCGTGAGCCTGCGCCCGCACCTGATCTGGGGGCCTGGCGATAACCATCTGCTGCCGCGCATGGTGGCGCGTGCGCACGCCGGGCAACTGCGGCGCATTGGTGCGCGCGCCAACCTGATCGATACAGTCTATGTAGACAATGCCGCCGATGCGCATCTGCTCGCGGCGGATCGTCTCGCGCCGGGGTCTGCGGTGGCGGGCAAGGTGTATTTCATATCGCAAGGCGAGCCGGTGCCGATGTGGGACATGGTCAACAGTTTGTTGCGCGCTGTCGCTGCGCCACCGGTGACGCGTGCGGTACCGGTGTGGCTGGCGATGTTGCTGGCACATGCATTTGAAGCGTCGCATCGATGGCTGCGCAAACCGGGCGAGCCGCGCCTGACGCGCTTTGTGGTGCGTGAGATGTCGACTGCGCATTGGTTTGATCTCACGGCGGCACGCCGTGATCTTGGCTATGCGCCGCGCGTGTCGATGGCTGAAGGGCTGGCGCGTTTGCGGGCTTCGATGCAGGGGCCGAGGTCGGATGGCGATGTTGGAGGTGAGCGCAAATCGAAGGCTCACGTAGCGGGCGGTCAAGCGGAAAGTCATCACGCCGCAAGTGGTCACCCCGCAAGTGGTCACGCGGCAGGTGTTAGCGCCACAGGCGGCACATGAGCGATCGGGCGGAACCAGTCCAGACCATCGCTTTGCAAACAAGCGGGCCAGGTGCGCAGGCTTTTTTTGCAGTCGTCACCCCCAGTGAATTGGCGCACGCGCTGGCGGCGCCCCACCTGTTCCTGAACGACGCTGAGCTGGCATATTGGCAAACCCTGCGCGTGGAGAACAAGCGCCAGAGCGCCTTGCAGGGCTGCATCGCGGCGAAACGCGCTCTGGGAGCGGCTCTTGGCGAGGATGACTTCACCAAAATAGAAATCGCGCGCGGCACGTTCGGTCAGCCGCTGGTGCGCCATCCACGTGCCGTGGGCATTGACGTCACTCTCAGCCATGCCCACGGTCTCGCAGTTGCGCTCGCGTTTCCGGATGCGCTGCCGATGGGGATCGATCTTGAACAGGTCGCAGCGGCGTCAGCGCAGACTGTGCTGGCTGAAATGCAGTTGTCAGAGGCAGAGCGCGCGTGGCTTGCGCTGCAGGGCGCCGCGCCATGGTCCATCGATGATGCCACCGCCTGCGGCATGCTCTGGAGTGCGCGCGAAGCGCTGGGCAAGTCTTTGAAGACGGGGCTTAACAGCCCGCTTGGTATGTTTGCACTAGACAAGGTCGCGCCAGTGAGTGATCCCGTGGGTGTGCGCTCAGGCACGCTTGCGTGGATCGGCCACTACGTGAATTTTCCGCACACGCACTGCGTCATGCAGGTCAGTGGCTCACGTGTGCTGACGCTTGCACTGCCGCGTGTGGTCACGCTTTCACGCTGGCCGCAACTGCCGTCATAGGCAGTGCCGCCGCCGCACATGCGCCGTCTGCGCCGCAGCACTGCGCCGCTACAACCAGCCGTTCTCGGCAAATGACAAGGCGGTGCGCCCGCCGACGATGAGATGGTCCAGCACCCGCACGTCGACCAGTCCCAGCGCCGACTTGATGGCATCGGTGAGCAGGCGGTCGGCGTGGCTCGGTTCAGCGGCACCTGACGGATGGTTGTGCGCGAGGATGACGGCGGCGGCGTTGAGTGTGAGCGCGCGCTTGACCACTTCGCGCGGATAGACGCTGGTTTGCGAAAGCGTGCCGCGAAACAATTCTTCCGAGGCGATGAGTTCGTGGCGCATGTTGAGAAACAGCACCTGAAACACTTCATGCGGCAATGTCGAAAGACCGAGGATGAGGTAGTCTTTGACCGCTTTGGGTGACGACAGGCTCACGCCTTTTTGCATACTTTCTGCCAATGCACGCCGCGCCATTTCGAGCACGGCCTGCAACTGCGCATACTTGGCATCGCCCATGCCGTGCACACGGGTGAAGTCATCACGCGTCGCGGCGAACAGGCCGTTGAGCCCGCCAAAAAGGGTGAGCAGTTCACGCGCAAGATCGACCGCCGTTTTGCCTGGCACGCCGATGCGCAGAAATAGCGCGAGAAGTTCGGCATCGGTGAGAGCGGGCGGCCCGTGCTGAAGCAATTTTTCGCGCGGGCGCTCGGCGGCGGGCCAGTCGGTAATGGGCATGGCTTACAATTTCGCGATGCAAGAAGATGCCACTCAACGCGCGAGCGCCGCTTCCGGCTTACCGGACGGAAGCGCGCAAGCTGCTGGCGGTGCGGCAGCCGCCGGTCGCGCCTCAGCTGCCGGTCGCGCCTCAGCTGCCGGTCGCGCCTCAGCTGCCGGGCAGCAGCCCGCCGCTAGTCGCGAATCAGCCGCTACCGTCGGACCGCAAAGCTATCTGACATTGCGCTATCGCGTGACATTGCCCGACGGCACCGATGCTGTCAGCACTTTTGGCTCACGTCCAGCGACGCTGGCGCTCGGCACCGGTCAATTGGCCGAACCGCTGGAACGCTGCCTGATCGGCATGCAGGCAGGTGAGCGCACCGCCTACACCCTCGAAGCCGAAGCAGCGTTCGGGTTGCACAACCCCGAGCTCGTGCAGCGCATTGCGCGCAATGCCTTGCCGCGCGAACTCGATGACGAGGCCGGCAGCCAGATGGCCTTCACCGACGCGTCCGGCGCACGCTTCGCCGGCACGCTGGTTGAGTACGACGCCACCCATGCCGTGTTTGACTTCAATCATCCGCTCGCGGGACGCACAGTGGTGTTTGAAGCCGAGATCATCGGCATCCTATGACGTGTGCGCGGAGAACGCAGGGAAGCAGGGGCCAAACATGGAAGTATTGATCGCCCAGCCGCGCGGTTTTTGCGCAGGAGTGGTGCGCGCCATCGACATCGTCGAGCGCGCGCTGCAACTGCACGGCGCGCCGTTCTACGTGCGCCACGAGATCGTGCATAACTAGTACGTGGTCGATGAGTTGCGCGCCAAGGGCGCGGTATTTGTGGACCGGCTCGAAGAC